>DASQWY010000436.1:0-9051 GCA_035640005.1 Actinomycetes bacterium | reverse complement strand
GACGAGTTCTGGGCGTAGGGCTCTACCTGGACGAGATCTGCGGTTGGTGTACGCGGTCCCTCGGGCTGCGCGGGACCGAACGCAGATCGGGTCTGCCCCGAGTCGCGCGGTCATCGCCGGCCGCGCATCCTGGGACCGCTAGATGTTCGGCGGGTCGGCGGTTGCCGAACGCTCAGACCGCGGCCGCAAGCATGCCTGGTCCACCGCTTCGCCAGCCCGCTCGGCCAGCAACGCGCGCACCAGGTGAACGGAGCTCCCCTCCCGTGCCCCACCGAAGCCAACCGGCCTGCGCCCACACACAGGCTTTCGTGCTCGCCGGGGGTGACAGCGCGGGCGGGGTGTGCCAGCCTGCCAGGGGACGCCGGCCGAACCGGGAGGGCCGCATGGCACGGGTCGAGTCGTCCGTCACGTCGCTGTCGTGGATCCCGATGGACGCGATGCGGGGCGTCGGGAAGCTGGCCGCCGACCTGGGGATCGGCCGGTGGGACCCGCCGCCGCCCGAGCGGCTGGGGCGCGTGGAGGAGCTGGTGGCCACGGGCGCGGTCCGGTTCGCCAACCAGCTGCGGGCCTGGGTCGAGGTCGAGGGCGGGCGGATCGTCGGCCACGGTCAGCTCGGCGGCGGCCAGCTCGGCCCGACCATCCTGCGGGTGGGGCCGAGGCGGCTGGAATTCCCGCCGGTCGCCCTGCCGGACCTGCGCCCCGACCCGCAGGTGGGCCCCACCTGGGTCCGGTTCGCGCAGACGACCGGGGGGCGCAGCGGGGTACCGTTGCCCCGCCGGGTTCGTCGTCCACCGTTCGTGCAGGTCGCCGCGCCGACGGTGTGGACGTCGCTGGCGCTGACGATCCACGCCGATGGGTCGTCGCGGCAGGAGGTGGTGGGGGCGAGCCCGTTCCCGCGCCACTGGATCTACGACCACGCCGGCGCGCTGGTCGCCAAGACCGGGCTGATCGACTTCACCCGCTGGCAGCGCAGCGCCTTCGGGCGGCACACCCCGTGGGGCGAGGAGGAGTCGCCGGCGCTGGTGACCGCGGTGGAGTCGGCGCTGGAACGGCAGCTGTCGCGGCTGGTGGTCGACGCGCGCCCGTCGTTCCGCAGGCTGAAGCGCGGCGCGACCCTGGTCGAGCAGGGCACCCCCGGCCGGGAGCTGTTCCTGCTGTTCGAGGGGGTGCTGGCGGTTGAGGTGGACGGCCGGCTGGTCACCGAGGTCGGCCCCGGCGCGATTCTGGGCGAGATGGCGCTGCTGGAGCACGACGTCATGGTGGTGTGCGCGGTGCCGTCGCGGCTGCGCGACCGGCCCGAACTGCTCGCCACGCTGGCGAACGTCCTCGGCGTCGAACCTGCCCGGCTGGCGGCGAGATTGGGCCGCTCGCCGGGAGGGACGGCCGCGGTGACGGTGGCCCAGGTACCGGCGAGCCAGTTCCGCCAGCTCGAGCCGCGGCTGCGCGCGGTCGAGGGGCTCAGCTTTGCGCGCCGGCCGGGTCGCGGGGCGCCCGCGGGCCGGCGCTCCGCCACCGTGCGGGCGGTGACCGCCTGCCGGGTGGCGGTGGTGCCCGAGGGCCTGCTGGACCGGGACGCACTTGCCGAGCTGGCGGAGCGCCGCTCGCCCACGAGCCCACGACCGGCGTAAGGACATCCCACCGGTTGCGGCTGCCAACAATCCGGTTGTCGGGTTCACACAAGGCGACCCGCGCCACGACCAACTCGTGGCGCCGGTCGCGTGTCCGGGAGCCAGAGGGCGATACCGAACTCCGGAGCGTCACCGGCGGCGAGGGCCGTCGCGTCGCCGTGTCGTTTCGCGTAACGTTCTCGGAACGGTCAGCCCCGGATTTGGCGCCGAGGGAGTCGAGGGCCGGGCGGGAGCGGGGGCATGGGTCGCCTGATCGTGGGGGTTGCCGGGTGTCGGCCGCCCTGAAGCCGGCAGGGCGTGACCGCGGGCGGCTGCGCCTTGCGGTTCGGCTGGCCTGGGGGTTGGCCCTTCTGGCGGTCGCGCTCGGCCTGGGCACCATCGTGCTGGTGGTGCTCACCGGCACCCCGCTGGACGACGTCATCGCCGGCCACACCGCGGTAGGGATCATGCTCGGCCTGGGGTTTTCGCCGCTTGGCGCGCTGATCGTGGCTCGGCATCCCCGCCACGCGATCGGCTGGCTGCTGCTGGCCGCCGGGCTGACCCAGGGCCTGGTCAACTTCGCCGGCCTCTACGCCACCTACACACTGCAGACCCGGCCGGGTAGCCTGCCCGCCGGGCCGTTGATGGCCTGGCTCAGCGTGTGGATGTGGGCGCCCGGGTACGGGATCCTCCTGGCCGTGCTGCCGCTGCTGTTCCCCAGCGGGCGGCTGCCGTCGCGGCGGTGGCGACCAGTGGCATGGCTGGCCGGCGCGGCATTGATCGGGATCATCGTGCCGACCGCCGTGGTGACCTGGCCGGTTCGCGGCCCGCGACTGCTCCTCGAGCAGCCCCCGGATGACCCGGCCGTCCGCGTGGGCCTGGCGACCTCCGGCGTGATGGCTGTGGTGCTGCTGGGGACCGCGTTCGCTGCGGTGGGTTCGCTGGTGGTGCGGCTGCGGCGGGCCGGCGGTGGAACGCCAGCAGGTCAAGTGGTTCGCGTACGCCGCCGTCTTGAGCGTGGTGGTTGGCGCTGTCAGCGGGTTGGTTTCCGCGTTGGCCTGGCTGGAGTTGCTCGCCGTTCCCTGCGTGGTCGCCGGGCTGACGATGGCGGTGTTTCGCTACCGCCTGTACGAGGTCGACCGGATCATCAGCCGCACCCTGGTATACGGGCTGCTGTCGGTGGTGCTGGGCCTGGGCTACGCCGGCGGGGTGCTGCTTGGTCGCCAGGTGCTTGGCGGGCTGACCGGCACCTCCAGCCTGGCCGTGGCCGGGTCGACCCTGGCGATGGCATCGCTGTTTCAGCCGCTGCGGCGCCGTATCCGGAACGCGGTGGACCGGCGCTTCAACCGCCGCCGCTACGACGCGGCCAAGACCATCCAGGCGTTCAGCGCTCGGCTCCGCGACGAGCTCGACCTCGATACGCTCTCAGCTGAGCTGCTGGGGGTCGTGGAGCAGACGATGCAGCCGACCACGGCATCGCTGTGGCTGCGGCCAGCATCACCCGGGTCAGGGCCCAGGCGAAGGTGACCAACGACCATCGGGTCCGCCCTGGCCGGTAAGCACGCCTGCACTCCAGGCCTGTCGGTCATCACCCGGCTGGGCTTGAGGCAGGAGGCGACCGTGCCTGGGACGGGCTGGCGCCCACCGCAGCCGCGCGAACGCGCGTTCCTCGCCACCCAGCGGTCACGGCTGGTGGTCGAGCGCCCCTGCCGGCAGCTGCGCCCGAGCGCAACCGGTGGAGGGCCCGTGGATCCACCGTCAACGACCGGCAGCTGGCCACCCTTGCCTGCCACGTCTCGGGGAGGTGACCGGTCGGCCTGGCAGGGATCGGCCGGTCCGCCAGGGCTGGTGGCTGCCCTCCACGTTCCTACGACGGGCTGGCCGGTCGGTGCCGTGACCGCCGCAGCTCCACCCAAGTTAGGACTGCGGCTGGGATTCCAGCAGGCGCTTCAGCCGGCCCAGCTGCCTCCGCAGCCGGCGGCCCCGCCCACCGCCGCCAGCAGCGGCTCCGCCGGCCGCCCCAAGCCACCGGCGCGCCCACCACCCACGAACGTCACCCGGGTCACGCCCTGGCCGACCGGCTCCACCATCCGGGTGCCCGAAAACGACAGCCGCCGCGAGGTCGTGCTCACCGTCACCTTCCGGTCGGGCTCGTAGCCGACCACCCGCAGGGTGAGCTCCAGGCGGCGGCCCAGCAGCCGGTCGCGCTGCTGGAAGGTCGTGCCGACCCCAACCGGACCCGGTGAGGTGCGGCGCATCTCGGCCGCCCCGCTCCATGGTGGGTCGTTCTCCAGGTCGCTGATGAACGCGAATACCTGCTCGACCGGCCGGTTGATCACCACGCTCTGCCTGAACCGGGCCATCGCTCGACCCTCCTCGCCGCTCCTCGCCGCTCCTCGCACGCGGCTGACCAGCTGGCTGGCATCCTGCGCTCGCCGGAGCGTGGTCAGCAGTCACCAGCGCACCGAAACCCCGAGACCCGAGACCCGAGACCCCAAGCGTTTCGAATCCCTAAGGTCTAGCTGTGTCGGCTTGGGTGTCATACGACCGACAAGCCGGCATGCCGCAGGAACGAGTAGGCCAGGTGCGGGGTGCGGCGCACCGCTCGACGCCGCGGTGGGCCTGCTGGATCACCTCGGCAGCGTCGGCGAGGCCAGGTTGGCCAGCTCCACGGCCTTCAACCACGACCACAAGCCCTCCACCGGGTTCAGCTCCGGCGCGCAGGCCGGCAGCCGCTCCACCACCAGCCAGGACCGTTGGGTGTTCAGCCAGCCGCGCATGGCGGTGCTGCGGTGGGCGGCAGCCCGTCCCACAGCAGGGTGGCCTTCTCCCGCCGAGGAAGCGGCGCAGCTCGCCCGGGACTTCGATCAGGCTGTCGGTGTCGTAGGTGCCCGCCCGGACGTGGAAGGCGAGTTGGGCGCCGCCGCCCCTAACGCCGTAGTGCGATTTCCGGTTGCTCATAGCTCTGACTTGGCAGCAATAGCCAACTGAACAGCACCCGGTCCTTTGGACAGATTCGTCGTCTGTCTGGTCATGCCGCTGCTGCCGATTGTGCTGCCTCGTAGGCCTCCTTTGGAGTTCGGTGTCCGTGGCGTTGGATGAGCCAGGAGCTGTTGTAGCGCTCGACGAAGCCAGCCACGGCCTGGCGCAGCTCGTCGATGGTGTCGTGCAGGGTGGTCCACAGGCACTGGTCCTTGAGGGTGCGGATCCAGCGTTCGGCGCAGCCGTTGGTCTCCGGCTCGCCCAGGAACGCGGGGTCGTCGCTGATGCCCAGCCACGCCAGCGAGCCGGTGAAGTGGGCCGAGCGGTACTGCGGGCCCCAATCGTGGCGCAGTTGCAGGCCGCGGGCGACGTCGGCCTCCAGCCGACCCCAGCGGTCGATGACCGCGTCGTAGAGCGGCTGCACGGCGGCAAACCGGTCGCCGACCTTGGCGACGTGCGCCCAGGCCTCGGCGGTGTAGTGGTCGATGCAGGCGAAGATCCACACCCACCCGTCGGTGCGGGTCCAGGCCATGGTGGCGTCGGTGCCCCAGCGCACGTTCGGCGCCGCGGGGATGATCGTGCCGTCGTGCGGGTGCGGCTTGCGCCGGCCGCGGACCCGCTGCGGCGCCAACAAGCCCTCCCGGCGCAGCAGGCGCAGCACCCGTTTCCCGCTCACCTGGACGCCGTGCTCGCGGCGCAGCCGAGCCCGGACCTTGCGGTAGCCCTCGCCGGCGAACGGTGAGGCATGCAGCACCTGGCGGATCAGCTGCGACAGGTCGTGGTCGCCGATCGAAGTGGCCGGCCCGGGGCATGTCGGCACCCTCGGCTGGCGGCGGGCGTACACCGTGGAGCGGGGCGCGCCGAGCACGCGGCAGACCACGGCTACCGGACGCTGGAGCTCCATGGCTACCTGGGCCGCTTCGCCGGCGGGATCTGCAGCCCCCTTTTTTCTGCGGCCGCCCGCAGGACCTCGTTCTCCATGGTCAGCTGCCCGATCTTGCGCTCGGCCTGCCGCAAGGCCCGATCATCCGGGGATCGGTCCGGCCGCTGACCCTTCAGGCCCTCCTTGCCGCCCGCCAGGAAGTCGTCTCGCCAGGCCATCAGTCGATGCGCCTCCACCCCCAGCTCCCGCGACAGTGTCTCGAGCGGCGCGCCGCGCAGCAGCCGCAGCACTGCGTCCACCTTCTTGCCCGCCGACCACCTAGGCCGCGACCGGTAGTCACCGGTCTGCTCATGCAGGTTGTCCTCGTTCACCGCCATGACAGGCATCTTCACCCCTGCCTACTCGGTGTCCAAGAGAACCGGGAGCGATGGACAACGAAATTGCCAATCGCTGCTCGACCGCAGCTACGACAGGCGCTTGCATTTCCGGCGTGGTCCACCGGTAGCGGCTGCCGATGAGGCTGCCACGGCGCTCCAGTTCTCCCCCGCCGTGGCGGCCGCCGGCGTGGCCCATCAGCTCGTCGATCACCCGAGCTGGGATGCCGGCGTCCTCCAGCCAGGTCGAGAAGGTATGGCGCAGGTTGTGCGGGCCGCGCAGCCTGAGGTTGGCGAGGGAATCATCTCGCGGCGGCGTGGTGGCCGACCAGCGCAGCCCTTCCCAGCCATCGTCGCCGGCGCTGGGACGACGGGCGGCCAGCCCGGCCGCCTCCAGCTCGCATAACGCGGCATGGACGGTCCTGGTCGTCGGGAGTCGGCCGCGGAGCCCCCCGCGGATCGCCTCTGGGGACTGCTCAGGCCCGGCTTTGCGGAGCGCCCGCAGCACCCGCCCGGGCGTGTAGCCGAGCCTGGCGGCCGGGTGGGATGCTCTGGTCACGGCGGCGCGGTAGGCGCGGCGCAGGTTGTCGCGCGAGAGCGCGGTGCGGCTGCCCGCCGGCACGAAGTTTCCTCCGCCGGGACCGGCGAACACCAGCGTTCTTGGCGGGCTGCCGTCGGGGAGCTGCCGGGCGATCGCCTCGGCGACCGGACCAGCCAGGGGAATGACGCGGATGCTGGTCGCGCTCTTGGGCCGGTCCTTGTAGCCGCGGCCGAACCTGCCCGCCTCGTAGCGGACCTCGACCACCTCCAGGCGCCGGCCGGCGAGGTCGACGGCGAGGTCGACGCGGTCGGCGCGAAGGCCGAGCAGCTCGCCCGGTCGCATGCCGGTGCCGACCAGGGTGATGAGGTGGTCGCGGAACCACGGCGCGGTGTGGACGAGCAACTGCCGAACTCCTCAGGGGTGTACGCGCGGCGCTTGCTGCGACCAAGCCTGGCGGCCGCGTCCACCGGTGGCTTTGGCGCCGCCGTCTCGGGCACGGGGTTGGCGTCGATGCGGCGATCGTCCTCGGCCGCCTGGAGGATGCGGTTAAGCAGCGACCGGCAGGCCGTCACGGTGTCGTAGCCGACCTGGCCGCGCAGCTCGTGCTGCCAGCGGCGGACCATGCTGACGGTGATCGCGCGGAGCTGCCGCTGCCCGAAGAACGGCAGCAGGTAGCGACGCAGTCGGCCCTCGGTGGCCTGCAAGGTCGCCGGGCTGCGGTCAGGGTCAGCCGACCAGATCTCCCACCACTCGCGTGCCCAGGGTCCACCAGAGCGGGTCAACTTCAGGACAGGTGCTTGGCGAGCGTGGGGTGGGGTGGAGTGGTTGGGCCGGTCGGGCAGGACCAGCGTGCCAACCATTGCCGTGCTTGGCCTTGGAGTCGCAGCTGCGCTGAGGTAGGGTCGCTGCCCGGGCCGCGGTCGGTTCGACCGGACGCTACTGGGTCCCTGCCCGAGGTCAGGGCGCTGCTTGCCGTTGGACTGGCGGCCCGGGAGGGGTGCGCGATGATGAGGTCGAGGATCGTCCTGGCGCCGTCGCTGCTGCTCGGCCTGCTCCTGGCCAGCGCGCCGCTGCCGGCCGCCGCTGGCGCCACGCCGCAGGCGGTGGGGCCGTACAAGGTGAAGGCACTGCGGGTGATCTCGGGGCCGAGCCCGTTTGCGGCCGGCTGCCCCGGCGCGCGCTTCGACGACGGGGCCATCGCCGGGTACGAGCTGGAGCCGATGGTTACCGTCAATCCCGCCAACCCCCGCAACCTGGTCGCCACCTGGAAGCAGGACGTCGGCGCTCCCCTAGCGTCGCGCAGCGACCTGGTCGCGGCCTCGCTGGACGGCGGCAAGACCTGGACGCGCCGCACGATTCCCGGGCTGACGGTGTGCACCGGCGGCACGGCGGACCTTGGCTCCGACCCGTGGCTGTCGGCCGGTGGCGACGGCACCGTCTACTTCAGCGGCCTGGCCGCCTCCCTGGCGACCGATCCGCCGACCACCGCGGTGGTGGCCAGCCGCTCACGCGACGGCGGGCGCAACTGGCCAGCGCCGACGACTGTGGCCGCGCCGCGGGTCGGCAATGAGACCGACGCGGTCACCGCCAGCCCCCGGCTGGCCGGCCACGCCTACGCGGTCTGGGCCAACTTCCTCCCCAACGTGGTCCCCAGGACCAACTCGCTGTGGTTTTCCCGCACCACCAACCGCGGGGCCAGCTGGTCGCCCCCCGTCCTGGTCGACCAGCCAAGCCCGTTCGCCCGCGACCTCGCGCCCCGGCTGCTGGTGCTGCCGGACGGGACGCTGCTGACCGTCTTCGCCCGCATCGACCTCGAACTGGGGTTTGGGGCGCACTACGCCGCCCGGTCGCTGGACCAGGGACGAACCTGGCTGCCGGCCGTGCAGGCCGGCCCGCGGCTGCCGCTGCTGGGGTTCTTTGATCCCGAGACCGGAGTGGAGTTTCCCCAACCCCACTTCCCCAGCGCCGCCGTCGCCCCCGACGGCACCGCCTACGTCGCGTTCGAGGCCAACCGCTCGGCAAGCTCCGGCGCGATCGGCATCCTCAGGTCGCGGGATGGCGGCCGCACCTGGCGTAGCTCGACGCTGCCGGGGGCGCGCGCGTACGCGTTCGAGCCGGCGGTCGCGGTCGACGCCCACGGCACGGTAGGGGTGACCTGGTACGACCTGCGCAACGACCGGCCGGGCGATGACGCCCTGACCGCCGACGTGTGGTTCGCCCATTCCGACGATGGCGGCCGGTCCTGGCGGCAGACGCACGTCGCCGGCCCGACCGACCTGCGGCCTGCAGAGCTGCCCGTCGGCAACTACGTGGGCGAGTACCAGGGGCTGGCCGCCCTGCGCGGCCGCGGCTTCGCCGCGGTGTTCACCCTGGCGGCGCCGCAGGCCCAGGACGGGCCGACCGACATCTTCTTCGCCCGGATCGGGCCGGGCTGATCGGCACCTCATTGCCGCCGGTAGCGCCGCGCAACGGCGCTGAAATGAGGCCCGTCCTCTGCCGCGCGGATCGTCGCCATGCCCCTAGTGGTTGATATACGACTCTTTGCGCCGAGTCGTTAGACGATTCGAGGCAAGCGTACGAATAGTCTTGCAGCAGCGTTCAAGCCATGGCGCACGCAATGAGCTACCGGGTGCCTGACGGTCGCAGACAACGCCAGCCGCGCCA
>DASQWY010000435.1:0-12761 GCA_035640005.1 Actinomycetes bacterium | reverse complement strand
GTCAAGCTCCCCGACGGCTCCGTGCGGCAGGTCCCTGCCGGCACGACCCCGGCGGAGCTGCTGGACACCGAGGGCGCGGTCGCCGCGCTGGTGAACGGCGAGCCCTGGGACCTCGGCCGGCCGCTGGAGGGCGAGGCGAGCGTCGCGCCCCTGCCGGCCGCCAGCGAGCAGGGCCGGGCGGTGCTGCGCCACTCCGCCGCCCACGTGCTCGCCCAGGCCGTGACCGACCTGTACCCGGACGCCAGGTACGCGATCGGCCCGCCGATCGAGGACGGCTTCTACTACGACTTCGAGGTGCCCGAGCCGTTCACCCCCGAGGACCTGGAGCGCATCGAGGCCCGCATGCGCGAGATCGTCGCCGAGGGCCAGCCGTTCCGCCGCCAGGAGCTGTCGCGCGAGGAGGGCCTGCGCCTGTTCGCCGGGCAGCCGTACAAGCGGGAGATCATCGAGGCGACGGAGGAGTCGGAGGGCGCCGGGGAGTCGGGCGAAGGCGTGTCGGTGTACCGCAACGACGGCTTCGTCGACCTGTGCCGCGGCCCGCACGTGCCGACCACCGCCGCCATCCCCGCCTTCCGGCTGACCCGCGCCGCCGGCGCCTACTGGCGCGGTGACGAGGCCCGCCAGCAGCTGCAGCGCATCTACGGGACCGCCTGGGAGTCCGAGGAGGCCCTGGCCGCCCACCTGCGCCGGCTGGAGGAGGCGGAGCGGCGCGACCACCGCCGCCTCGGGCTGGAGCTGGACCTGTTCCACTTCCCGCCCGAGATCGGCAGCGGCCTGCCGGTCTTCCACCCCAAGGGCGGCCTGGTCCGCAAGCTGATGGAGGACTACTCGCGCGCCGAGCACGAGGCCGCCGGCTACTCGTTCGTGTGGAGCCCGCACCTGGCCAAGTCGACCCTGTTCGAGATCTCCGGGCACCTGGGCTGGTACGGCGAGAACATGTTCCCGCCGATGGAGCTGGAGGGGGCGCGCTACTACGCCAAGCCGATGAACTGCCCCTTCCACATCCTCGTCTACCGCTCCCGCGGCCGCTCCTACCGGGAGCTGCCGCAGCGGCTGTTCGAGTTCGGCACCGTCTACCGCTTCGAGCGGTCGGGGGTGGTCCACGGCCTCACCCGGGTCCGGGGCATCACCCAGGACGACGCCCACATCTTCTGCACCCGCGAGCAGCTCGGCGCCGAGCTGGCCAGCCTGCTCGACTTCGTGCTGCGGCTGCTGCGGACCTTCGGCCTCAGCGAGTTCGAGGCCGAGCTCGGCACCCGCTCGGAGGCCGAGGCCGACAAGTACCTCGGCAGCCCGCAGGAGTGGGAGCAGGCCGAGACGGCCCTGCGGGAGGCGGCCGAGGCGGCCGGGCTGGACTACGTGGTCGCCGAGGGCGAGGCGAGCTACTACGCGCCCAAGATCGACGTGCACGTGCGCGACGCGATCGGCCGGCGCTGGCAGCTCTCCACCCTGCAGGTGGACTTCCAGCTGCCGCAGCGCTTCGAGCTGGAGTACACCGGCGCCGACAACGCCAAGCACCGGCCGTTCATGATCCACCGGGCGCTGTTCGGCTCGGTCGAGCGGTTCCTCGGCATCCTGCTGGAGCACTACGCCGGGGCGCTGCCGCCGTGGCTGGCGCCGGTGCAGCTGCGGCTGGTGCCGATCGCCGACCGCCACCTCGGCTACGCCGCGGTGGTCGCCGGCGCGCTCAAGGCCTCCGGGCTGCGGGCCGAGATCGACGACTCCGCCGGCCGCATGCAGGCCAAGGTCCGCGACGCGCAGCTGGCCAAGGTGCCGTACACGCTGGTGCTCGGCGACCGCGACGAGGCGGCCGAGGCGGTGAGCGTGCGGCTGCTGGACGGGAACGAGCGGCGCGGCGTGCCCCTCGGTGAGCTGGTCGCCCACGTGCGGGCCGAGGTGGCGGCGAAGGCGACCGCGGCCACCCTGCCCGGCGCGGGGCCGTGATCGGCGAGCGGCTGTGGACGCCCTGGCGGATGGCCTACATCCGCCAGGGCGAGCAGGGGCGCGGGGGCTGCATCTTCTGCGAGCTGCCGGCGGCCGGCGACGACGCCAGGCACCACATCCTCGGCAGGGGCAAGCTCTGCTTCGCGATGCTGAACGCCTTCCCCTACAACCCGGGCCACCTGATGGTGGCGCCGTTCCGGCACGTCGGCGACTACCAGCAGCTCACCGGCGAGGAGCTGGCCGAGACGATGGCGCTGGCCGGCACCGCCATCGGCGCCCTGCGGGACAGCTCCAGCCCGCACGGCTTCAACCTCGGCATGAACCTCGGCGAGGTGGCCGGCGCCGGCATCGCCGACCACCTGCACCTGCACCTGGTGCCGCGCTGGAGCGGCGACACCAACTTCATGCCGATCGTCGGCCAGACCAAGGTCCTGCCGGAGCTGCTGGACGAGACCTGGGAGCGGCTGCGGCCATACTTCTCGTAACGATCGGTTACGCTGTTGCGCCGGGTCGTGCGGCGGCGCCCGACCTTACGTAGTGGACCCTAGTCCCGAGCGACGGGAGACGATGCTCAATCCGACGGAGGTGCATCCGACGCTCACCGGGTACCGTGGTCCGCCGGGGAGGCAGGGCCCGCCAGGCCCCGCCGGTGAGGGGGCTCCCCGGCTCGGAAGCTGACACAAGGTGGTCGATGCGGTGAGTACGGAGCCCGTGACGGCAGGTTCGGTCGAGTTCGGCGACTACCTGCGGGTGCTGAAGCGCCAGCTTGGCCTGGTCCTGGTGCTGGCGCTGCTGGGGGGCGCGGCGGCGGCCGCCTGGTCGTTCCGGCGTACGGCGGTGTACGAGTCGACCGCCTCGGTGCTGGTCCGGCCGATCACCACCAACCCGTTCGACCCGGGGCAGCGGACCGACCAGCAGCTCAACATGAACAACCAGCGGCAGCTGGCGCTGTCCGAGCCGGTCGCCGCCCTGGCCGGCAAGGCGCTGTCGACCTCGGCCAGCCCGCAGCAGCTGCTGGAGCACGTCTCGGCGGACGTGCCGCAGAACTCGCAGATCGTGCGCATCCACTACAAGGACACCGTGCCGCTGTCGGCCCAGCGGGGCGCGAGCGCCTTCGGCAAGGCCTACCTGGACTTCCGCAAGGCCGACGCCGAGAGCCAGGCCAAGGTCGCCCAGCAGAGCCTGGCCGACGACGTCGCCAAGCTGCAGAGCAAGGCCGACGCGGCGCAGAAGACCGCCGCCGACGACACCGTCAGCTCGGCGGAGCGCATCGCCGCCAACGCCAGGTTCCAGGCGCTGAGCGGCCGCATGCAGGCGCTGCAGAACCAGCTCAACGCCTACATCGGCCTGGACTTCACGCCCGGCACGGTGATCGACGCCGCCGACCTGCCGAGCACCCCGGCCAGCCCCAACCACAAGCTCGACGTCGGCATCGGCCTGTTCCTGGGGCTGTTCCTGGCGGTGGCGCTGGCGTTCGTCCGCGACCGCACCGACTCGCGGCTGCGCGGCCGCGAGGACCTGGCCGAGCGGCTGGACCGGCCGGTGCTGGCGGTGATCCCGTCGCAGTCGCGCTGGCGCCGCCGGGACCGCGCGCGTGGCTGGCGGCGGCGCGGCAAGCTCACCCTGGTCACCCTCGACCGGCCCAACAGCCCCAGCGCCGAGGCCTACCGGACCCTGCGCACCCGCATGGCGCGCCTGGCCGCCACCCTGGACATCAACTCGATCATGGTGGTCAGCGCCGACGTCGGCGAGGGCAAGAGCACCACCGCCGCCAACCTGGCGGTCGCCCTGGCCGAGTCCGGCAAGGACGTGCTGCTGGTCTCGGCCGACCTGCGCCGCCCCCGGATCCAGCAGTTCTTCTCGCTGCCGCACAAGTCGGGCCTGTCCAACGTGCTGGCCGACGGCAGCGTCCCCAAGCAGCGCCCCGGCGGCGTCGTCGGCAAGCAGATGGCCTCCGAGCTGTGGTCGGTGGCCCCCAACCTGTGGGTGATCCTGTCGGGGCCGCAGCCGCCGCACCCGTCGACCCTGATGGACTCCGACGCCATGCGGCAGTTCCTGAAGGAGCAGCGCGACCTGTTCGACTTCATCATCCTGGACTGCCCGCCGGCCCTGGTGGTGGCCGACGCCCTGGCGCTGGCGCCGCTGGCCGACGCGGTGCTGGTGGTGGCCGACGCCAAGGAGAGCCACCGCGACCAGGTGAACCGGCTGCGCGACGAGCTCGACCAGGTCGGCGGCAGGATCGTCGGCGCCGTCCTCAACCGCTCCAGGCAACGGCAGAGCAGCTCCTACTATTACCAGCCGCACGACGATTAGGCGGCTCCGGAATTGAGTTGTGACCGCGTCGTGACATCGGCGCGGTCGACTCTTTGAGGCACGCCCCCGGCCCCCCTCCCCCGAGTAGTCCACATGCCGTGAGCGAATTACCGCAAGCTGAGGATCTGGCCATCCCCCCGTCCGGTGGATGCTACGTCGCGTGCGGACGTGCACCAGCATGAGCCCAGACGGACGGGAAAGGACGGTCGGCGTGCGGCGGGCCCTCACCGAGGCGACCAGCCTCGAGCTTCCCTTCCACTCCAGCCTGTTGCAGTCCAGGCGGTCCGACGTGGCCCGCTCGGACGTCCGCCGCCAGTACCAGGCCACCTACTGGCGGATGGCGGTGAGCGACACGCTGTCGGTGTTCGCCGCGCTGCTGCTCGCCTACATGATCCGCTTCG
The DNA here is from genome assembly GCA_035640005.1 of Actinomycetes bacterium. Taxonomy (GTDB): domain Bacteria; phylum Actinomycetota; class CALGFH01; order CALGFH01; family CALGFH01; genus DASQWY01. The sequence goes on along the minus strand of DASQWY010000435.1, from coordinate 8,103 downwards.
GCGACGCCACCCCGACGCCCGACTTCTGGCTACTGCTGCTCACCACCCCGCTGGTCACGCCCGCGGTGTATTTGGCGCTGCGGCTTTACCGGGTGCACCAGTTCTCGACCGCCGAAGAGTTTCGCCGGATTATTGTCGCGATAAGTCTAATAATCTCGGCCGTTGTAATGGTCTCGTTCTGGTCCAAGGCGTCATTCTCCCGCGGCTGGATGGCGGTCTCCTGGGTGCTGGCCCTGCTGCTGGCCAGCGCCTCGCGGCGGCTGTGGCACTGGCGCTTCCGGCGGGCGCGCCTGGCCGGGCGGCTCACCTTCCGCACCCTGATCGTCGGCGCCAACGCCGAGGCCGAGCGGCTGGCCGCCACCATGCAGGTCCGGGAGCTCGGCTTCGAGCCGGTCGGCTTCGTGAGCGGCGGCATGGACGAGGTGCGCCTGGACGACCCCGGCGTGGTCGGGCCGATCGGCAACCTGCGCCAGCTGATCCGCGACACCCGGGCCGACTGCCTGTTCGTCGCCTCCAGCGCGGTCACGCCCGAGGACGTGGTCCAGATCATGAAGGCGCGGCGGCTGACCGACGTGGAGATCCGCTTCACCGCCAACCTGCCGAGCATCCTGTCGACCCGGCTGGCGCCGCAGACCCTCGGCGGGGTGATGACCCTGTCGGTCAACGTCCTGCAGCTGACCCGCTTCCAGGCGGCCGCCAAGCGGGCCTGCGACCTGCTGGTCAGCGGGCTCGGCCTGCTGCTGCTGGCGCCCCTGCTCGGGGTCATCGCCGTGGCCGTCAGGCTCAGCTCGCCCGGGCCGGCGATCTTCCGGCAGGAGCGGGTGGGGCTGCGCGGGCGGTCGTTCACGCTGCTCAAGTTCCGCACCATGGTGCTGGACGCCGACCTGCTGCTGGACGGGCTGCGCGAGCGCAACGAGGCCGACGGGCCGCTGTTCAAGCTGCGCGAGGACCCGCGGGTCACCAGGATCGGCCGCATCCTGCGCCGCTACAGCCTGGACGAGCTGCCCCAGCTGGTGAACGTGCTGCGGGGCGAGATGAGCCTGGTCGGGCCGCGGCCGCCGCTGCCGCACGAGGTCGCCGTGTACGAGGAGTGGCAGCTGGACCGGCTGGAGGTGCGGCCGGGCATCACCGGGCTGTGGCAGGTCAGCGGGCGCAGCGAGCTGTCGTTCGACGACTACGTCCGCCTTGACCTGTTCTATATCGAAAACTGGTCCATTGCCTACGATCTGTTCATCCTCTCCAAGACCGTCCCCCTGCTGGTCGCGGCGCGAGGCGCCTACTAACCCCCTACTCGCAGTACCCACGCTCGTGCAGACGGCGCAGCCCTGCGTTGTCCCCCACACGGACAATCGTCGTAGCGCCGTTCAGCTCGGTGAGGGAGTGGTATGAAGGCCCTGTTCGTGTGCTCCTCCGGTGGGCACCTGCTCCAGCTCCACAACCTCAAGCCGTGGTGGGAGCGGCACGAGCGGCTGTGGGTCACCTTCCGCAAGCTCGACAGCGAGTCGCTGCTGGCCGGCGAGCGGGTCGTGTGGGCCTACCACCCCACCACCCGCAACCTGCGCAACCTGCTCCGCAACCTCGGCCTGGCCTGGCGGGTGCTGCGCTCCTTCCGCCCCGACGTGGTCGTCTCCAGCGGCGCGGGGGTGGCGTTCCCGTTCTTCCTGCTGGCCAGGCTGCGCGGCGCGCGCACCGTCTACGTCGAGGTCTACGACCGCATCGACTCCGCCACCATGACCGGGCGGCTGTGCTACCCGCTGAGCGACCTGTTCCTGCTGCAGTGGGAGGACCAGCGGCGCATCTACCCCAAGGGCGTCGTCATCGGGAGCCTGCTGTGAGCCCGCTGGTGCTGGTCACCGTCGGCACTGACCACCACCCGTTCGACCGGCTGGTCCGCTGGGTCGACGGCTGGCTGGCCGGCGACCCGCCGCCGGCGGTGCGCTGCCGCATGCAGACCGGCACCTCGGCGCCGCCGGCCGCCGCCGCGGCCGAGTGGGAGCGGTACCTGTCCTACGAGGCGCTCGGGGCGGCCATGGCCGAGGCCGCGGCGGTGGTCTGCCACGGCGGGCCCGGCACCATCCTCGGCGTCCGCCAGGCCGGCGCCGTGCCGATCGTGGTGCCCCGCCAGCAACGGCTCGGCGAGCACGTCGACGACCACCAGGTGGCCTTCTCGCGGCGGCTGGCGGCCTCCGGCGGGGTCGTCCTCGCCGAGCGGGAGGCCGACCTGCACCGGCTGCTGGACCGGGCGCTGGCCGACCCGGCCGCCTTCCGCGCCCCCTTCCAGGCGCGTGGCACCGCCGAGGCGGTGCGGGAGTTCGGGCGGGTCGTCGGCGACCTGCTCGCCGACCACGACGGCCGGGTCCGCCGATGAGCGTCAGGAGGGGTCCGGCCGGGGGGTCCGGGGGGACGGGTCCGTCCCCCCGGCTGATGAATCCGGCGGAGCCGGCACGGGTGCCCCGGAGGGTCAGGGTGCTGTTCATCGGCGGGCTGGGGCGCAGCGGCAGCACGCTGCTGGAGCGGATGCTGGGGCAGCTGGACGGCTTCTGCCCGGTCGGCGAGCTGGTCCACGTGTGGGAGCGCGGCCTGCAGGCCAACAACCTGTGCGGCTGCGGCGAGCAATTCCGCGACTGCCCCTTCTGGCGCAAGGTGGGGGAGGAGGCGTTCGGCGGCTGGGACGCGCTGGACGTCGAGCAGGTGCTCGCCCTCAAGCGCTCGGTGGACCGCAACCGCTACGTGCCGCTGATGCTGGCGCCGGGCCTGTCGCCCGCCTACCGGGCGCGGCTGGACCGCTACCTGGACCTGCTCGGCCGGCTGTACCAGGCGGTGCGGCTGGTCTCCGGGGCGGAGGTGGTGGTCGACGCCACCAAGCACGCCTCCCACGCCTTCCTGCTGCGCCGCCTGGCCGGCGTGGACCTGCGCCTGGTCCACCTGGTCCGCGACAGCCGCGGGGTGGCGTTCTCCTGGACCAGGCTGAGGCGGCAGCTGGAGGTGCCCGACGGGGAGGCGCTGATGGCCACCGACCGGCCGCTGCGATCCAGCGGCCGCTACCTGGCCTACAACCTGCTGTTCCACCTGCTGCGCCGGCTCGGCGTCGCCAGCCTGCTGCAGCGCTACGAGTCGCTGGTCGCCGACCCGGCGGGCCAGCTGCGGCGGGCGGCCACGCTGGCCGGCCGCACGGTCGCTGAGCGGGAGCTGGGCTTCATCGGCGACGGCTACCTCGAGCTGGGCCCGAGCCACGCGCTGGCCGGCAACCCGATGCGCTTCCGGCAGGGCCGCGTGCCGGTGCGGCTGGACGAGGCATGGCGGCGGGAGATGCCGCGCGCCCAGCGCCTGCTCACCGCGACCTCCACCCTGCCGCTGCTGCTCCGCTACGGCTACCTGCACGGGGCCGCGCACCGTGACCGCTGACCGCGCCGGCTGGCCGGCCGTCAGCGTGGTGGTGCCCACCCGCGACCGGCCGCAGCTGCTGCGCCGGGCGGTGGCGGCCATCCTCGGCCAGACCTACCCGGGCCAGGTCGAGTGCGTGGTGGTGTTCGACCAGAGCGAACCCGACCTGGACTGGGGCGAGCTCGGCCCGGCCCGCCGGCTGCTGTGCGTGCGCAACCGCCGCACCCCCGGGCTGGCCGGCGCCCGCAACAGCGGCGCGCTTCTGGCCGGCGGCGAGCTGGTCGCCTTCTGCGACGACGACGACGAGTGGCTGCCCGGCAAGCTGGAGGCGCAGGTGCGGCTGCTCGGCTCGCGGCCGGACGCCGACGTGGCCACCACCGGAATCGTGGTCGCCTGGCGCGACCGCTCGACCACCCGGCTGGCCCCGACCGACGAGGTCACCCTGGAGCAGCTGCTGCGCTCGCGCATGACCGAGCTGCACCCCTCCACCGTGCTGGTCCGCCGGCGCGCCCTGCTGGACCGGATCGGCCTGGTCGACGAGGCCATCCCCGGCAGCTACGCCGAGGACTACGAGTGGCTGCTGCGCGCCGCCGGGCACGGCCCGGTGCTGGCGCTGCGGCAGCCGCTGGTGACCGTCCACTGGCACCAGTCGTCGTTCTTCGCCGAGCGCTGGCGCACCATCATCGCCGCGCTCACCTACCTGACCGAAAAGCACCGCGAGCTGGCCCGCGAACCGTCCGGGCTGGCGCGGATCTACGGCCAGATCGCCTTCGCGCACGCCGCCCTCGGGGAGCGGCGCCGGGCGCGCGACTGGGCGCGCCGCACCCTGTCGCTCAACCGCCGCGAGCGGCGCGCCTGGCTGGCGCTGGCGGTCAGCCTGCGGCTGGTCGGGGCGGGTACGGTCATGCGCCTGGCCAACGCCGCCGGAAAGGGCATCTGAGCGCGGCAACGCGGCGGCGGCGGTTGCGCGCCGCAATGCGGCCGCGGTTTGACTGTCTCGTTACCGAGCTGATATAGATCCCCACCAGTCCTTCCGACCGCCGACACCGCAGCTCCGGGCCTTCCCCCAAGGCTCGACCCCCAAGCTCCACCCCGTACCGGGGTGTACTCGACGATGCAGGACCCCAGAACGCGGCCCGCCCGCCAGGGACGCCTGGATCCCCCTGAGGGCCGCACCGCGACTACGAGGCTCCAAGCCTCCCGTCCAGGTGAGACGTCACCAGGAGGAGCCAAGGGTGCGTCCATCCCCCCGCCACGTCCGATCCGCCGCCGCCGGTCGCGGCCCCCGCCACCTCCGGGCGGGGGCGCCGGCGCCTCGGCGGGGCCGCCGCAGCCTGGTGGTCGTCGTGCTGATCTCCGCCCTGGCCGGCGCGCTCACCCTGTCGGCGCGGGCGATCCCGCAGCTGTCCGGCTGGCGTGACGGCACCGCCAACCTGCAGCCGGCGGCCGCCTGGCTCGGCGCCTACGTGCAGCCGGGCGGCTCCTTCAGCCAGCAGGCCCAGCAGGCGGCCGTGGCCGACCTGGAGGCCGGCATCGACCGGCGCCTCGGCATCGACCACACCTACGTGCCGTGGGGCGCCGGCATCGGCTGGCGGCCGGCCTGGGACCTCGCCCAGGACCGCATCCCGCTGATCACCATCGGCAACGGCGGCAACACCGACGAGGTCGCCGCCGGCGCCCACGACGGCTACCTGCGCCAGCTGGCCGCCCAGGTGGGCGCGCTCGGCAAGCCGGTGTTCCTGCGCTACGCCCACCGGATGGACGCGGGCCGCACCTGGGTGACCTCGCCGCAGAGCTTCGTGGCCGCCTGGCGCCACGTCCACGACCTGTTCGCCGGGGTCGCGGCGCGCTGGGTGTGGAACCCGAGCGCCGGCGCCTTCGCCGACGACGGCGCCCAGGCCGACGCGTACTGGCCGGGCGACGCCTACGTCGACTGGGTCGGCGCGGACGGCTACAACAGCTACGGCTGCGGCGGCCAGACCGCCTGGCGCAGCCTGTCGCAGCTGTTCGACGGCTTCTACGTGTGGGGTTCCAGCAAGGGCAAGCCGCTGATGATCGCCGAGACCGGCTCGACCGAGGACCCGGCCGACCCGGCCCGCAAGGCCGCCTGGATCGACGACGCCGCCCGCACGCTGGCCACCAGCATGCCGAACGTGCAGGCGTTCGTGTACTTCGATGCCGCCAAGACCTGCACCTACCGGGTCGACTCCTCCAGGCAGTCGCTGGCCGCCTTCCGGCGCCTGGCGCAGGACCCGCACTTCCAGACGCTGCCGCTGCCGCCGACCACCACCGCGCCGCCGACCACCAGGCCGACCGCGACCACCAGGCCGAGCACCACCACCGCCCCGGCACCGGTGGGCGGCGCGGTCGGCAGCCGGCTGGTGCCGTCCGGCGGGGCGCTGTGGGGCACCAGCCAGTACAGCGCCGCCTTCGAGCAGCAGATGGGCCGCCGCTTCGACATCGTCCACTTCTACCACCAGTGGAGCCAGAGCTTTCCGACCGCCGAGGAGCGCTCGCTGGCCGACGGCGGCCGCGTGCTGCTGCTGAACTGGAAGGCGGGCGCCTCCTGGGCGTCGATCGCCAGCGGCGCCCAGGACGCCCAGATCACCACCACCGCCAACCGCCTCAAGGCGTTCGGCCGCAAGCTGTTCCTGGCCTTCCACCACGAGCCGGAGAACGACACCGGCAGCTTCGGCAGCCCGGCCGACTACGCGCGGGCGTTCCGGCACGTCCACGACGTGTTCCAGCGGGTCGGCGTCAGCAACGTGGTGTGGGTCTGGAACATGATGGGCTACGTGGGCGGGTACGGTTCGATCTACGACACCCTGTACCCCGGCGACGCGTACGTCGACTGGATCTCCTACGACCCCTACAACTGGTACGGCTGCAGGCCGAACGTCAAGGGGCGCTCGTTCGAGCAGATCACCAAGCCGTTCTACGACTGGACGGCGGCCCACCACCCCTCCAAGCCGCTGATGCTGTCGGAGTACGGGCTCCGGGAGCAGGGCGCCGGCATGCCGAGCAAGGCGCAGTGGTTCCGCGACGAGCTCACCGCCCTGAAGACCACCCGGACCAGGATCAAGGCGGTCGTCTACTACAACACCGTCCACGACTGCGACTGGCGGATCACCAGCTCGTCCTCGTCGGTGTCCGCCTACCGCGACGTCGGCGGCGACGCCTTCCTCAACCGCCTGTAACGGCCCGACCGACCCGCTCTCCCTAGACCTTCCGATACCTTCCCGACCAGCCAGGCCCTATCCTGGTCGGGTGCAATCGAGCGTGACGGGGGTGGCGTCGCCGGCACGGCCGGCGTCCGAGCTGCGCAGGGGCCCGGCCGGCTGGCCGGTCTTCCTGCTGTTCGGGCTGGTCCCGCTGTGGTGGGCGCTGGGGCTCGGCGCGCTCATCTGGATCATCCTGGCCGTGCCCATGCTGGTCACGCTGGTGCAGATCCGCGGGGTGCGCCTGCCGCGCGGCTTCGGCCTGTGGCTGGCGTTCCTGGCGTGGATGCTGGTCAGCGCCAGCCAGCTCCCCGGCGGCACCGCCAGCCCGCTCGCCTTCGGCTACCGGGCCTCCCTGTACCTGTCGATGACCGTGCTGTTCCTGTACGTCTACAACCTGCCGCGGGCGGGCGTGCCGGCGCGGCGGGTGGTGCTGTCGCTGACCCTGTTCTGGGCGGCGGTGGTCAGCTTCGGGTTCCTCGCCCTGGTGCTGCCCGACGGCCGCATCACCACGCCGACGGCGCTGCTGCTGCCCAGCCGGATCACCGACAACCCGTTCGTCCAGGACCTGCTGAACCCGCGGCTGGCGCAGGTGCAGACCTTCCTGGGCTACCCGGTGGCGCGGCCGGCGGCGCCGTTCACCTACACCAACGAGTGGGGCGGGACGATCGCCATGCTCACGCCGATGGCGATCGCCAGCCTCGGCTTGATCCGCTCCTACCTGGTGCGCAACCTGGTCCGCCTGCTGCTGGTCGCCTCGCTCGTGCCGATGGTGATCTCCCTGGACCGCGGCCTGTGGGTCGGCCTCGGCTTCGGGCTGGTGTACGCGGCCGTGCTGGTGGCGCTGCGCGGCAACGTCAGGGCGCTGCTCGCCATCCTCGCCTTCCTCGCCCTGGTCGGCGGGCTGGTGGCGCTGACCCCGCTGAAGGGGTTCGTGGAGGACCGGCTCGCCCACCCGCACTCCAACGCCCGCCGCGAGAGCCTGGGGTCGGCGGCGCTGCAGAGCTGGAAGGGCTCGCCGCTGTTCGGCTACGGCGGCACCCTGCAGTCCGACAACCCCAACTCGCCCGACGTCGGCACCCACGGGCAGGTCTACCTGGTGCTGGTCTCCCACGGGCTGCCCGGGGTGCTGTTCTTCGTCGGCTGGTTCCTGTGGGCGGTGTGGGTCACCGCGCGGGGGGCCTCCGGGTTGCCCCTGTGGGCCCACGTGGTGCTGGTGATCGGCGTGCTGGAGTTTTTCTTCTACGACATGCTGCCGACCCAGCTGTGCCTGATGATGGCGGTGGGCGCGCTGGCCATGCGCGAGCTCGGCGCCGCCCGCGCCCGCGCCGCCGCGCCCGCCGCCGCGCCGACGGCGGCCGGCTAGCTTTCGCGGGCTGAGTCAAGGGTGAGGTGTGGGCAGGCCGAGGTGGGCCGGCGGTGCCGGCCGGGAGCGACGAGGCGATGGGTGGCTGCCCGAGATGGCCGAGAAGCGGCAGGCTGATCAGGCGCCGTCAGCGCG
>DASQWY010000434.1:0-3469 GCA_035640005.1 Actinomycetes bacterium | reverse complement strand
GGCCCGCCGCAGGACGGCGAGGACGCCGAGGCGATGCGGGTCGCCCTCGCCGCGCTCGGGGCGGGCGTGGCCGCGCTGCCGGCCGCGGTGCGCGTGGAGGGCACCGCCGGCCGCCCGGCCAGCCCGCCCGGCCCGCTGGACGCGCGCCTGTCCGGCACCACCATGCGGTTCCTGGCGGCGGTCGCCTGCCTGTGCCCGGCCGGGGCGACCGTGACCGGGCGGCCGGCGCTGCTGCGGCGGCAGGTCGGCCCGCTGGTGGCGGCGCTGCGCGCGCTCGGGGGGGACCTGCGCGACCGGGACGGCCACCCGCCGGTCGAAAGCCGCGGCGGCGGCCTGGCCGGCGGGCGGGTGCGGCTGGACGCGTCCGGCTCCAGCCAGTTCGCCAGCGCCGTGCTGCTGGTCGCCCCCTACGCCCGCGCCGACGTCGAGCTGGACGCGGCCGGCCTGGGCGCCGCCGGCTACGTGGAGCTGACCGCCGCCTGCATGCGCGACTTCGGCGCCACCGTGGAGCGGGCCGGGCTGGCCAGCTGGAGGGTCCGGGCCGGCCGCGGCTACCGGGCGCGGGAGCTGGAGGTCGAGTACGACGCCAGCGCCGCCGCCCACCTGTTCGCGCTGGCCGCGGCGACCGGCGGGGAGGTCACCGTGCGCAACGCCCGGCCCGGCAGCTGCCAGCCCGACGCCGGCGTGCCCGCCCTGCTGCGGCAGATGGGCGCGGCCGTGCGGCGCCACGGCGAGGCGCTCACCGTGACCGGGCCGGCGCGGCTGCGCCCGGTCGACGTGGACCTGCGGGCCATGCCCGACCAGGTCACCACCGTGGCCGCCCTGGCCGCGCTGGCCGACGGCCCCTCCCGCGTCCGCGGGGTGGCCGTCACCCGCGGGCACGAGACCGACCGGCTGGCCGCGCTCGCCGCCGAGCTGGGCAAGCTCGGCGTGGCCGTGCGGGAGCTGCCCGACGGGCTGCTGGTGCGCGGCGGCGGGCCGCTGCGGCCGGCGCGGCTGGCCACCCACAGCGACCACCGCATGGCGATGGCGTTCGCCGCGCTGGCCGCGCGCGTGCCCGGGCTGACCGTGGAGGACCCGGCGTGCGTGGCCAAGACCTACCCGGGCTTCTGGCATGACCTGGCCGACGCCGGCCTGCGCTGGCGGCCGGCGCCGTAGCCGGCGACGCCGACGAACAGGTCGTGCCACGGCGCCGACCAAAGCAGACCAACAGGGCGGTTCGAGACGCTTTAGACTTCCGTCCAGACGCAGCCGGCCCGACCTGGAGGAGCGGCATGGCCGAGGTCCTTTCCGAGCAGCAGCTCGCGTTCCTGGCCAGCAACCACACGGCGGTCATGGCCACCACCGACGCGTGCGGCCGGCCGCACGCGGTGCCGGTGCTGTGCGCCCTGGTCGGCGGGCAGCTGTGGAGCTCGGGCACGGCCGGCCGGGTCCGCACCCGGCACCTGGACCAGCGGCCGTACGCGACCCTGACCGTGCTGCAGAAGGGCTTCTGGGGCGAGTGGCTGACGGTGGCCGGGCCGGTGCGGGTGCGCCGCGGCGACGGGCCCGCCGACAACCTGCGGCTGTACCGTGCGGTCACCGGCCGCGACCCCGACGACCTGGAGGAGTACCGTGCCGCGATGGTCGCCGAGCGCCGGCTGGTGTACGCGCTCACCCCCGAGCGCGTCTACCCCTCGCCCCACCCCTAGAGGAGGATCGCCATGGCCGAGCAGCCGATCGCGGTGGTGACCGGAGCCTCCAGCGGGATCGGCGCGGCCACCGCGCGCGGCCTCGCCGGCGCCGGCTTCCAGGTGGTCGCCGGCGCCCGCCGCGGCGACCGGCTGCGCGAGCTCGCCGAGGAGGTCGGCGCCACCACCCTCACCCTGGACGTGACCGACCCCGGGTCGATCGCCGCCTTCGCGGCCGCCGTCGGCGAGCGCCACGGCCGCGCCGACGTGCTGGTCAACAACGCCGGGGTGGCGCTCGGCCTGGACCCGGTCGCCGACGGCCGCGACCAGGACTGGGCCGGCATGCTCGACACCAACGTGCTCGGGCTGCTGCGGATGACCAGGGCGATGCTGCCGCTGCTGCGGGCGGCGCCCCACGCGCACATCGTCAACCTCGGCTCCATCGCCGGCTTCGAGGTCTACCCGGGCGGGGCGGGCTACACCGCGTCCAAGCACGCCGTGCGGGCGATCACCGGCACCCTGCGGCTGGAGCTGGTCGGCGAGCCGATCCGGGTCACCGAGATCGCCCCCGGCATGGTCGAGACCGAGTTCTCGCTGGTCCGCTTCGAGGGCGACCAGGGCCGCGCCGACGGCGTCTACCGAGGCATGCAGCCGCTGACCGCCGACGACGTCGCCGACTGCCTCGTCTGGGCGGTCACCCGGCCGCCCCACGTCGACGTGGACCTGCTGGTGGTCCGCCCGGTCGCGCAGGCCAGCGCTACGGTGGTCGCCCGCGACCGCGGCTGAGCAGCTCGGGTCGCGCAGCGGCGGCCGCTCTGCGACCAGACGCCGCAGCCGGCCGACCTCCGCCCGCAGCGTGGCCGGGTCGACGCCGCGGCCGCCGCGCGGCTCCCGGTCACCGTAGGCCATGCCCGCCGGGGCCAGCGCCAGGCCGAGCCGCGCGGCGGTGCCGGCCAGCGCGTGGTGGTCGAGCTCGACGAACTCGGCGCCGAGCTCCACCACCGCGCCGCCCGCCAGCTCGCGGGAGTGGACCCGGCCGCCGACCCGGTCGCGGGCCTCCAGCACCACCGGCTCGGCGCCGCCATTGGCCAGGGCCGCCGCCGCGGCCAGCCCGGCGAAGCCCGCCCCGACCACGCAGACGCGCACGGCCGGCGCTCAGCCGCGGAGGGCGCGGGTTGGCATCATGGCCGGCATGATGGCACCCGCGGTCCCGCTGCTGCTGGCGTGCGCGATCCTGCTGGTCGCCTCCGCCACCCAGGCGCTGACCGGCTTCGGCTTCTCGCTGGTCGCGGTGCCGCTGCTGGCGGCGCTGACCGACCCGCGCACCGCGGTGGTGGGCACCTCGCTGGCCGGCCCGCTGCTGGCGCTGGCCACGGCGGTCCGCGACCGCGGCCACGTCCGCTGGCGCACGGTGGCGCTGCTGGTCGGCGCCACCGTGCTCGGCATGCCGGTCGGGATCCTGGTGCTGGCGACCACGCCGCAGCGGGCGCTCACCGCGCTGATCGGGCTGGTCGCGCTGGCCTGCACGCTGCTGGTCTGGCGCGGCCTGCGGCTGCGCGGCGGCGCCGGCACGGTCGGCGCGGTGGGCGTGCTCAGCGGCGTGCTCAGCACCTCCACCGGCACCGCCGGGCCGCCGCTGATCGCCGCCTTCCAGGCGATGGGGTACGGCCCGCGCGCGTTCCGGGGCACGCTGGCCGCGGTGTTCAGCGGCTCCGGGGTGCTGTCACTCGCCGGCCTGGCGCTCGGCGGTCAAGTGCGCGCGGCCGGGGTGGCCGTCGGCCTGGCCGGCGCGCCGGCGG
>DASQWY010000433.1:0-4695 GCA_035640005.1 Actinomycetes bacterium | reverse complement strand
CTGCGCGAGTTCGTCACCGGTATGGTTCGGTCTGAGGTCCGGTCGTGAGTCCGAGGTTCCCGCCGACGTCGCCGAACCCGCCCGACCTGATCGCCTTCGAGGAGGCCAGAGCGAGGGTGCTCGACCGGCTGCGCCCGCTGCCGCCGCGGCGGGTGCCGCTGACCGAGGCGCTCGGCTGCGTGCTCGCCGAGGACGTCGCCGCGGGGGAGGACCTGCCGCCGTTCGCCAACTCGGCGATGGACGGCTTCGCGCTGCGCTCCGAGGACGTCCGGGGGGCGGGCGACGGCGCCGAGGTGCCGCTGCGAGTGGTCGGCGAGGTGTTCGCCGGCAGCGGCCGCCTGCCCCGGGTCGAGCCGGGCGCGGCGGTCCGCATCACCACCGGGGGCCCCCTGCCGCCAGGGGCCGACGCGGTCGTCCCCGTCGAGCAGGCCCGCACCGACGGCGACCGGGTGCTGCTGGCCGCCCCGCCCGCGCCGGGCGCGTTCGTGCGCGCGGCCGGCGAGGACGTGGCGGCCGGCACGGTGGTGCTGGAGCGGGGGCGGGTCCTGGACCCGGCGGCGATCGGGATGCTCGCCTCGGTCGGCCGCCGCGAGGTGCCGGTGCACCCGCGGCCGAAGGTGGCGGTGGTGTCCACCGGCGACGAGCTGGTCGACCCGGGCGACCCGCTCGGCCCCGGCCAGATCCGCGACTCGAACTCCTGGCTGCTGGTCGCCCAGGCGAGGCTCGCCGGGGGCGACGCGTTCCGCTGCGGCCGCCTGCACGACGACCCCGAGGCCCTGCGCCGCGGCTTCGCCCTGGCCGCCGCCGAGGGCGACCTGGTGGTCACCTCCGGCGGCGTCTCGGTGGGGGAGCGCGACTACACCAAGCAGGTGCTCGCCGAGCTCGGCGACGTGCGCGCCTTCAAGGTGGCGATGCAGCCGGGCATGCCGCAGGCGTTCGGGGTGGCCGCCGGCGCGCCGCTGTACGGGCTGCCCGGCAACCCGGTCTCCTGCTTCGTGGTGTTCGAGACGCTGGTGCGCCCGGCGCTGCGCCGGCTCGCCGGCCACCCCGACGACCGCCTGGACCGGCCGCGGGTGGTCGCCCGGCTGGCCGACCCGGTGCGCAGCCCGGCCGGCAAGGTGTCGTTCCTGCGGGTGCGCCTGCGGGTCGGCCCCGACGGCCTGGAGGCCGCCCTGACCGGGCCGCAGGGCTCGGGCGTGCTGTCGTCGTGCGTGGCCGCCGACGGGCTGGCCGTGGTCCCGCCCGACACCACCCAGCTGGCCGCCAACGCGGCCGTGCAGGTAGTGCTGCTCCGGGAGGACCTGCAGTGGGTGACCTGAGCCACCTCGACGAGCGCGGCGCCGCCCGCATGGTCGACGTGTCGGCCAAGCCCGAGAGCGAGCGGGTGGCGGTCGCCGGCTGCCGCGTGCTGCTGTCCGCCGAGACCCTGGCGCTGCTCACCGAGGGCGGCCTGCCCAAGGGCGACGCCCTGGCGGTCGCCAGGGTCGCCGGCATCATGGGCGCCAAGCGAACCCCCGACCTGGTGCCGCTGTGCCATCCCCTGCCGCTGACCGGCGTGGAGGTCGACCTGGCGGTGGAGGCCGACGCGGTGCGGATCACCGCCACCGTGCGGACCACGGCGCGGACCGGGGTGGAGATGGAGGCCCTGACCGCCGCCAGCGTGGCCGCGCTGGCCCTCTACGACATGGTCAAGGGCGTGCAGCGCGACGCCCGCATCGACGGGCTGCGCCTGCTCGCCAAGCGCGGCGGCCGCTCCGGCGCCTACGAGGCGGGATCGTGACGCTCGACGGGGTGCGGGTGGCGGTGCTGACCGTGAGCGACCGGGTGGCGGCCGGGACCCGCGAGGACGCCGGCGGCGACGCCCTCGGCGAGCTGGTCGGGGCGGCCGGCGGCGCGGTGGTCGCGCGCGCCGTGGTGCCCGACGAGCGGGCCGCGATCGCCGCCGCGGTGCGGTCGATGGCGGCCGCCGCCGAGGTGGTGCTGACCACCGGCGGGACCGGCCTCGGCCCCCGCGACGTGACCCCGGAGGCGACCCGCGACGTGCTCGACCGGGAGGCGCCCGGCATCGCCGAGGCGCTGCGCCACGCCAGCCTGGCGATCACCCCCTTCGCCATGCTCTCCAGGGCCGCGGCCGGGCTGGCCGGCGGCACCCTGGTGGTGAACCTCCCCGGCAACCCCAAGGCGGTCCGCGAGGAGTGGGCGGTGCTGGCCCCCGTCCTGGCCCACGCCGTGGACACCGCCCGCGGCCCGGTCGCCGACGAGGCCCACCGCCATCGTTGAGCGGCCACAGCCGCCGTGTTACCGTGCCCCGGATTCGTTCGACCTGCTTGTTCGGTCCCCCATTCCAGAAGGTGGCAGCGTGAGCATCGCCCTGTTCGCGACCGCGGCCGCGATCTGGGTCGCGCTGCTGGTCCCCGCGGTCCGGCGCGGCCGCGCCGAGCGCGCCGCGGGCGTGCCGTCCGCGGTCACCCTCCGCGGCGACCCCGAAGGCCGCGTCCGCCGCCTGCCGGCCGCGGGCCGGCGGCCCGCCCGCCGCCGTGCCAGCCCCGCGGTGGTCCGCCGGCGGCGGGTGCTCGCCGGGCTGCTGCTGGCCGGCATGGCCGGGCTGCGGGCCTGGGCGGCCCTGGGCGGGCGCTGGTGGCTGGCGCCGGGCGCGGCCGCGGTGCTGCTGGTCGCCTACCTGGCGGCGCTGGTGGCGGCCGGCCGCCGCCGCACCAGGGGCGGCCGCGTCGCCATCGTCCACCAGCTGCCGCTGCCCGCCGCCGCGGGCTGGGGGACCTCGGGCGAATGAGCCTGGCCGAGGCCGCGCGGGGGCTGCAGGCACGGCTGGACGCCAAGTACCGCGCGCGCGAGGTCGGCCTCAGCAGCGCGCGGCAGGCGATCCGCCACGCCGCCAACGCCATCCGCGCCGCCCACCGGGCCGAGCTGGACGCGGCCGACCGGCTGCTGGCCGAGGCGCGCGACCTGCTCGCCACCGCCGAGTCGGTGCTGGCGGCCCACCCGGACGTCTACTACGCCGGCTTCCTGCAGGACGCCCAGAAGGAGTACGCGGAGGCGCGGGCGACCCGCGCGCTGGTGGCCGGCGAGCCGCTGCCGGTCCCCGAGGACGTCGGCGTCGGCGACGCCCCCTACCTCAACGGGCTGGCCGAGGCGGTCGGCGAGCTGCGCCGGCACCTGCTGGACGTGCTCAGGGCCGGGGACCTGGCCAGGGCGACCGTGCTGTTCGCGGCCATGGAGGAGATCCACGCGCTGCTCGCCGACATCGACTACCCGGACGCGATCACCGGCAACCTGCGCCGCTCCACCGACGTCGCCCGCTCGATCATCGAGCGGACCCGCTCGGACCTCACCCTCACGGTGGTGCAGCGGGACCTGGCCGACGCGCTGCGCCGCCGCCCCGAGGCGGCGGGCTGAGCATTAAAGACGCTCGCGCCTTACCGCTCCGTCCAGCCTGATCACCAGCGGGATCACGTGGTTTTGGTAAGGCGCGAGCGTCTTTACTTCGCGTAGGCTCGGCGCGGAACCGGCGACGCGTGGAGGGTGGAGGCGTCCGTGGCGGCAGACGAGCCGATCGACCCGCACGGCAGCTTCGACAAGCTGCTGGGGCTCCGCATCCAGGAGGTCTCCAACGACCGGGTGGTCGGCGTGGTGGCGGTCACGCCCGACATGTTCCAGCCGTACGGCCTGGTTCACGGCGGCGTCTACTGCACGCTGGTGGAGACGGTGGCCAGCGTCGGCGCCGCCGCCTGGCTGGCCGGCAGCGCCCGCACCGTCGGCATCTCCAACCACACCGACTTCCTCCGCCCGGTCCGGAGCGGGCAGCTGCGCGCCGAGGCCACCCCGCTGAACCGCGGGCGCACCACCCAGCTGTGGCAGGTGGCGGTCACCGACGAGCGGGGCCGGATGGTCGCCCACGGCGAGGTCCGCCTGGTCAACCTGCCGGTGGTCCCGGGCTCCGAGGGCCCGTAGGAGATCGGTGTTACCTGCCGTACACTCAGGATTCCTTCGCCTTCGTGCTGGAGGTGCGTGATGGGGCAGGGGAGCTGGCTCGGCCACTACGACGCGGGCGTGCCCGCCACGCTTGACCCCTACCCCGACCGGACGCTGCTGGACTACCTGGCCGAGGCGGCCGCCGAGCGCCCCGACCGGGCGGCCCTGTGGTTCAAGGGCGCCACCGTCACCCACGCCCAGCTGGCCAGCCTCAGCGACGCGTTCGCCGCCGCGCTGGCGGCGCTCGGCGTGGCCGCCGGCGACCGGGTGGCGCTGCTGCTGCCCAACTGCCCCCAGTTCCTGATCTGCGAGCTGGGGGCCTGGAAGGCCGGCGCGGTGGTGGTGCCCCTCAACCCGCTCTACTCCGAGCAGGAGGTCCAGGGCGCGCTGGCGCGCACCGGCGCCGGCACGATCGTGGTGCTCACCCCCTTCTACGAGCGGGTCAAGGCGGTGCAGCCGCGCACTGCGCTGCGCAACGTGGTCGCCACCAACGTCAAGGAGTACCTGCCGCCGCTGCTGCGGGTGCTGTTCACCCTCGCCAAGGAGCGCAAGGACGGCCACCGGGTGCGGCCACGGCCGGGCGACCACCGGCTGCCGGAGCTGCTGGAGCGGCACGCCGGCGCCAAGCCGGGCGCCGGGCCGCGCCCCGACGACCCGGCCACGATCCTGATGAGCGGCGGCACCACCGGCACCCCCAAGGGCGTG
>DASQWY010000432.1:0-4798 GCA_035640005.1 Actinomycetes bacterium | reverse complement strand
CGCCGCCGAGGACCGGATCGATCGAGGACAGGGCGGCGACCACGTCGGCGACCAGCAGCCCCTGCATCATGTGCTGGGCCGACTGCAGGTTCACGAACGAGGGGTCGCGGACGTGCACCCGGTAGGGCAGGTTGCCGCCGTCGGAGACGACGTGGTAGCCGAGCTCGCCTCGTGGGGACTCGACCGGGACGTAGACCTCGCCGGCGGGGACCTTGAAGCCCTCGGTGACCATCTTGAAATGGTGGATGAGGGCCTCCATCGACTCGCCCATGATGTGGCGGACGTGGGCGGGCGAGTTGCCGAGCCCGTCCGGGCCGAGGGCGAGCCGCGCCGGCCAGCCGATCTTGGGGTCGTCGACCATCACCGGGCCGCCCGGCAGCGAGTCCAGCACCTGCTCGACGATCCGCAGGCTCTGGCGCATCTCCGCCAGCCGGACCTGGTAGCGGGCGTAGACGTCGCCGCCGTCGGCCACCGGCACCTCGAACTCGTACTGCTCGTAGCCGCAGTACGGCTGCGCCTTGCGCAGGTCGTGGTCGAGCCCGGCGGCCCGCAGCATCGGCCCGGTCACCCCCAGGCCGATCAGCTCGTCCAGCGTCAGGCGCGCGATGTCCCTGGTCCGCTCCAGCCAGATGGGGTTGTTGGTGAGCAGGGCCTCGTACTCGTCGGCCTTGCCGCGCATGTCGGCGACGAAGGCGCGGATCTTCTCCTCGGTGCCGTCGGGCAGGTCCTGTGAGACCCCGGCCGGCCGCACCCAGGCGTGGTTCATGCGCAGCCCGGTGACGTCCTCGAGGATGTCGAGGATCTCCTCGCGCTCCCGGAAGCCGTACAGCATGATCGACAGCGCGCCGAGCTCCAGGCCGGTGGTGGCCAGCCACACCAGGTGGGAGCTGACGCGATTCAGCTCCATCAGCAGCACCCGCAGCGCCTGGGCGCGCGGCGGCGCCTCCACACCGAGCAGCTTCTCCACCGCCAGGCAGTAGGCGGTCTCGTTGAAGATCGGCGAGAGGTAGTCCATGCGGGTCACGAAGGTGACGCCCTGGACCCAGGTGCGGAACTCGGCCGACTTCTCGATGCCGGTGTGCAGGTAGCCGACCACCGGCTGGCAGGACTGCACCTGCTCGCCGCGCAGCTCCAGCACCAGCCGCAGCACGCCGTGGGTGGAGGGGTGCTGCGGGCCCATGTTGATGACCATCATGTCGTCGTCGCCCTCGGCGTCGGCCCTGGCGGTCACCTCCGCCCAGTCCCCGCCGCCGCTGGCGATGACCTCGCGGTCGCGCTGCTCGTTGAGGGTGACGTGCTCGGCCGCCGCCTTGGGCGGCAGTTCCAGGGCCTCGCCGGGCCGGACGGCGGCCGGGTCGGCGGCGGGGGAGGTGCGCGCCTCGCTCATGTGCTGGTCCAGCCTCCCTTGTACCGCCGGGTGTCCGGGGGCGGCACGTGCGCCCCGATGTACTCGACGTCGACGCCGCCGAGCGGGTAGTCCTTGCGCTGGGGATACCCCTTCCAGTCCTCCGGCATGAGGATGCGCACCAGGTTGGGGTGGCCGTCGAAGCGGACCCCGAAGAAGTCGTAGACCTCGCGCTCGTGCCAGTTCGCCCCCGGCCACACGCCGGTCACGGTGGGGACGTGGGGATCCTCGACGGTCACGCGGACCTTGAGCCGCAACCGGAGGTTGCGGTCCAGCGAGTAGAGGTGGTAGTCGACGCAGAGCCGCTCCGGGCGGTCGTCGAGCTTCAGGTAGTCTGTGCCGGACAGGTCGGCGAGCATCCTGAACCGGGCGCTCGGGTGGTCGCGGAGCCAGGTGGCCACCTCGACCAGGTGGGCCCGGTCCAGCTCCACGGTGACCTCGCCGCGGTGCCCGCCGACGGCCAGGACCGCGTCGGGGAAGCGCTCCCGCAGGTCGGCGAGGACCGGCTGCAGCGCCTCCGGCGGCTGGAAGGCGGTGGCCTCGGCCCCGGTCGTCATGCGCCCTGCTCCTGCTGCAGCACCAGCTTGGAGCGGGGCTCGCCGCGGACGATCTTCTGGTGCAGCTGGAGGATGCCGTCCATCAGCATCTCCGGCCGCGGCGGGCAGCCGGGCACGTACATGTCCACCGGCACGATCTGGTCGACGCCCTGGACGATCGCGTAGTTGTTGAACATGCCGCCGGAGGTGGCGCAGACGCCCATCGAGATCACCCACTTGGGCTCGGGCATCTGGTCGTAGATGGTGCGCAGCACCGGCGCCATCTTCTGCGAAACCCGCCCGGACACGATCATCAGGTCGGCCTGCCGCGGGGAGGCGCGGAACACCTCCATGCCGAACCGGGCCAGGTCGTAGCGGCCCGCCCCGGTCGCCATCATCTCGATGGCGCAGCAGGCCAGCCCGAAGGTGGCCGGCCACAGCGAGCCCTTGCGCGCCCAGTTGGCGAGCTTCTCGATGGTGGTCACCAGGATGCCGCCCGGCAGCCGCTCCAGCCCGCTGCCCGTGCCCATCAGTCCCACTCCAATCCGCCGCGCTTCCAGTCGTAGACGTAGGCGATGAGCAACAGACCGATGAAGATGCCCATCTCCACCAGGCCGAACACCTTGAGCTGCCGGAAGACCACCGCCCAGGGGTAGAGGAAGATCACCTCGACGTCGAAGACCACGAACAGCATCGCGGTCAGGTAGAACTTGACCGGGTAGCGCTCGCCCTTGGGCAGGCGGCCCGGCTCGATGCCCGACTCGTAGGGCGAGTACTTGGCCCGGGTCGGCCGGTGCGGGGCCATGAACGCCGACACCAGGATCGACACGACCGCGAACCCGGTCGCCAGCGCCAGCATGACGACGATCGGGGTGAAGGCGCCGAGGTTCACGGGCGGGCTCCAGCTGGCCTGGAACGGGGAGCGCGGGGCGGGTGCGCGGCCAGCCTAGGGCCGCCCGGCAGGGGCGCGCAAACGGGCACGGACGGCACGGGCACGACGATCACCTCGCCGGGGCCAGCCGGGTAAGGGCGCGGACCACGCGGTCGGTGCCGTCCCCTCCGGCCGGCTCGTACAGGTTCGCGAGCAGCTTGAGGACCAGCTTCATCAGGGTCGGCCGGGGCAGGCCGTAGCGGGTGGCCACCTTCATCACCCGCGGCTCGCCGATCAGCCGCACGAACAGGCGGCCGAGCGCGAAGTAGGAGCCGAAGCGGCGCTCGACCGCCTCGCGGTAGGCGCCGAGCCGGCTACGGTCGCCGGACTCGAGGACCGCCAGGGCGGTGGCGGCGGCCAGCTGGCCGGACTCGAGCGCGTAGTCGATGCCCTCGCCGTTGAAGGGGTTGACCAGCCCCGCGGCGTCGCCGACGAACAGCACCCCCCGGTGCAGGGGCGGGTGGCGGCTGGCGCCCATCGGCAGCGGCGCCGAGCGCGGCCTGGCGACCGCGTCGGCCGGGCCGAAGCCCCACTCGGCGCCGACCGCTGGCGCCCAGGAGGCCAGCAGGCCGCGGTAGTTGACGTTGCGGAAGTGCGCCGAGGTGTTGAGCAGGCCGACGCCGACGTTGACGGTGCCGTCCGCCAGCGGGAACACCCAGCCGTACCCGGGCAGCAGGTCGCCGTCGCGCCACAGCTCCAGGTAGGAGTCGATCCACGGGTCCGCGTCGCGCTCGGCCCGGTAGTACTGGCGGATCGCCACGCCGATCGGGCGCTGCCGGTCGCGGGCCAGGCCGAGCGCCTGGGCGAAGCGGCTGGCGGCGCCGTCGGCGGCGATCACCAGCTCGGCGCGGACGTCGTAGGGGTCCTCGCCCTCCTGGCGGAGCAGCACGCCGCGGACCAGGCCGCCCTCCAGCAGCGGGCCGATCACCTCGGTGCCCTCGCGGACCTCCGCGCCGGCCTTGGCAGCCGTGCGGGCCAGCAGCTGGTCGAGGTCGGTGCGCGGCCGGGCCAGGCCGAAGGAGGGGTAGCCGGTCAGCTCCGGCCAGGGCAGCTCGATGACGTGCCCGCCGCCGTGGACCTTGAGGCCGGCGCTGCGCGACCAGTCGCGGTACTCCTCGCGCAGGCCCATCGCGTCCAGCGCGGCCACCGCCCGGGGGGTGAGGCCGTCGCCGCAGACCTTCTCGCGGGGATAGGTCGTCCGCTCGCACAGGAGCACCCGCGCGCCGCCCACGGCCAGGTGGTAGGCGGCCGCCGACCCTCCCGGGCCGCCCCCGATCACGACCGCGTCGTATTGGGCGCTCAAGTCACCTCCCGGCCGCGTCCATTTGTGAATGGATGCACAAAGCGTCGGCTTGCAGTGTATGGCCCACCGGCCAGGGCGGCAAACAGCTCAAGGTGCATGTCGCGCACCTTATCCCGTCGCCGGACCGCCGTTAAGGAGCCACGCCGCGGTGGAGGGCGACGATGCCGCCGGAGAGGTCGCGCCAGCGGACCTCGGCGAAGCCCGCCTCCCGCAGCCAGCCCGCCAGCCCCGGCTGGTCCGGCCAGGCGCCGATCGAGCGGGCCAGGTATTCGTAGGCCTCCGGGTCGGAGGTGAGCCGGCGGGCGGCCAGCGGCATCAGGCGCCGCAGGTAGCGGCGGTACACCGTGCCGAGCACGGGCACCACCGGGTGGGAGAACTCGCAGACCACCAGCCGCCCGCCCGGCCGCAGCACGCGCCGCAGCTCCAGCAGGCCGTGCCCGGGTTCAGGCAGGTTGCGGAGCCCGAACGCGATCGTGACCACGTCGACCGAGGCGTCGGCCAGCGGCAGCCGCATGGCGTCGCCGGCGACGTAGGCCGCGCCGCCCGCGGCCGCCCGGCGGAGCATCTCCAAGGAGAAGTCGAGCCCGACCACGGCCGCGCCGGGCGCCAGGCGGCCGAGCTCC
>DASQWY010000431.1:0-7060 GCA_035640005.1 Actinomycetes bacterium | reverse complement strand
CCATCGCCGCCCAGACGGCCTGGTTGGCCTCCACCAGCCGCTCGCCGAACGAGCTCATGGCCGGATCCTACCGGCACGGGAGCTAGTGACTCGGGCTGACCGCCAGCGTAGGCTGCTGCCCAGGTGCCGGGATTGCCCCATACGGCAGGGAGGGACGCCATGGACCTGGACCAGGACAAGGCCCTCTGGATCTACGACCGCATGGTGACCATCCGAGCCTTCGAGGAACGGGTGGCGAAGCTGTTCGCCGACGGGCAGATCCCCGGGTTCGTGCACCTGTACGCCGGGGAGGAGGCGGTCGCGGTCGGCCTCTGCTCCCACCTGGACGACCGCGACTACATCACCTCCACCCACCGGGGCCACGGGCACTGCATCGCCAAGGGCGTGCCGCTCGGCCCGATGATGGCCGAGCTGTTCGGCCGGGTCGACGGCTCCTGCAAGGGCAAGGGCGGCTCGATGCACATCGCCGACGTGTCCCGCGGCATGCTCGGCGCCAACGGCATCGTCGGCGGCGGCCCGCCGCTGGCGTGCGGCGCCGGCCTGACGCTCAAGCGCAAGGGCAGCGGCGGGGTGTGCGTCTGCTTCTTCGGCGACGGCGCGGCCGAGCAGGGCACCACCCACGAGGGCATGAACCTGGCGGCGATCTGGAAGCTGCCGGTGGTGTTCGTGGCCGAGAACAACGGCTTCGCGGAGTCGACCCCGGTCGGCTACCACTGCGCCGCCAGCACCATCGCCGACCGGGCCGCCTCCTACAACATCCCCGGCGTGTCGGTCGACGGCTACGACGTGATCGCCATGCACGAGGCCGCCGGCGAGGCGGTGGACCGGGCGCGCCGCGGCGACGGGCCAAGCCTGATCGAGGCGCGCACCTGGCGCTACTTCGGCCACTTCGAGGGCGACCAGGTCACCTACCGGACCGCCGAGCAGTCGGCCGCCTACCGCGAGCACGACCCGCTCACCTTCTTCGCCGAGCAGGCGAGGCGGCGGGGGCTGCTCACCGCCGAGCAGGTGGAGGAGCGCAACGCCGCCGCCGAGGCCGCCGTCGACGAAGCGATCGCCTACGCCGAGCAGAGCCCGCAGCCACCACCGGAGGACGCGCTCACCGACGTCTACGTCGCCTACCGGTAGCAGCGGGAAGGAGGTCCCACCATGTCCGTCGCCACCCGCACGCTCACCTTCCGGGAGGCCGTCAACGAGGCGCTGGCCGTGGAGATGGCCCGCGACCCCGACGTGGTGCTGATGGGCGAGGACGTCGCCGGCGGCGCCACCGTCCCCGGCTTCGAGCAGGAGGACGCCTGGGGCGGGGTGCTCGGGGTCACCAAGGGGCTGGTGCAGCAGTTCGGCCGCGAGCGCGTGCTCGACACGCCGATCTCGGAGTCCGGCTTCATCGGCGCCGCGGTCGGCGCCGCCGCCACCGGCCTGCGCCCGGTCGCCGAGCTGATGTTCGTCGACTTCTTCGGCGTCTGCATGGACCAGATCTTCAACCAGGGCGCCAAGCTGCGGTACATGTTCGGCGGCAAGGCCAAGGTGCCGATGGTGATCCGCACGATGATCGGCGCCGGCTTCCGCGCCGCCGGCCAGCACTCCGGCTGCCACTACTCGGTGTTCACCCACATGCCGGGGCTCAAGGCGGTCGTCCCCGCCACCCCGGCCGACGCCAAGGGGCTGCTGGCCGCCGCCATCCGCGACGACGACCCGGTGATGTTCTTCGAGCACAAGCTGCTGTACGACGTCGCCGGGGAGGTCCCGGAGGGCGAGTACGTGGTGGAGCTCGGCCGCGCGGACGTCAAGCGCGAGGGCGACGCCGCCACCGTGGTCGCCATCGGCCGCATGGTGCCGATGGCGCTGGAGGCGGCGGGGACGCTGGCGGACGGCGGGGTCGAGGTGGAGGTCGTCGACCCGCGCACGCTGTCGCCGCTGGACGACGAGGCGATCCTCGCCTCGGTGCGCAAGACCGGCCGGGTGGTGGTGGTCGACGAGGACAACCCGCGCTGCTCCATGGCCACCGACATCGCCGCGCTGGTCGCCTCCCGGGCCTTCGACCACCTGGACGCGCCGCCGCAGCTGGTCACCGCGCCGCACACGCCGGTGCCGTTCTCGCCGGTGCTGGAGGACTTCTACATCCCCACCCCCGAGCGCATCGCCGAGGCGGTCCGGGCCACCCTCTAGCGTGACGAGGTCTGCGCGATGATCACCGAGGTGCGCATGCCGAAGCTCGGCATGGCGATGAAGAAGGGCGCGGTCACCAAGTGGCTCAAGGCCGAGGGCGACACCGTCGCCGAGGGCGCCGACCTGTTCGAGCTGGCCACCGAGAAAATCACCGCGGTGGTGCCCTCCCCTGCCGCCGGGCTGCTCGGCCGCCTGGTCGCCCAGCCCGGCACCGAGCTGCCGGTCGGCGCGCTGCTGGCCCTCATCGGCGACCCCGGCGACGCGTTCCCGCCGGCGGAGGAGCTGGCCGAGGCGCCGGCCGCGGCCCCGGCCGCCCCCGCGGCGGCCCCCGCGGCGGCCGCCCCCGCCGCCCGGGCCCCGGCCGGTGAGCCGGCGCCGGCGTCGCCGGCGGCCAGGCGCCGCGCCCGGGAGCTCGGCGTGGACGTCGCCCTGGTGCCGCCGAGCGCGCCCGGCAAGCGGGTCATGGTCGAGGACGTGGAGGCGTTCGCCGCCGCCGCCGAGGCCGGGGCCGAGGCGGCGCCCGCCCCGGCCGGCCAGGTCGTCCCGTTCGCGGGAATCCGCAAGGTGGTCGCCGAGCGGCTCACCGAGAGCCTCCAGACCACCGCCCAGGTGACCGTCTCGCGCGAGGTCGACGCCGGCGGGCTGGTGGCCAGGCGGGCGGCGCTCGCCGCCGGCTTCGAGGCGGCCACCGGCGTGCGCCTGACCTACACCGACCTGCTGGTGGAGACCGTCGCCCGCCTGCTCGGCGAGCACCCGCTGCTGAACGCGACCCTGACCGAGCAGGGCATCGTCGTGCCCGACGCCGTCCACATGGGCATCGCCGTCGCCCTGGAGGACGGGCTGATCGTGCCGGTCATCCGCGACGCCGGCACCCGCCCACTGGCCGAGCTGGCCAGGGACCGGGCCGAGCTGGCCGCCAGGGCGCAGGCCGGCACCCTCACCCTCGACCAGGTCGAGGGCGGCACCTTCACCATCTCCAACCTCGGCAGCTTCGGCGCCGACGCGTTCACCCCGATCGTCAACCCGCCGCAGTGCGCCATCCTCGGCGTCGGCCGGATCGTCGACAAGCCGGTCGCGGTCGGCGGCCAGGTCGAGGTGCGGCCGCTGCTGTGGCTGTCGCTCACCTTCGACCACCGGATCGTCGACGGCGCGCCCGCCGCCCGCTTCCTGCACGCGCTCGGCGAGCGCCTCGCCACCCCGGGGTAGGCGGCCGCCCATGCCCGGCGCGGTCGGCCTGATCGCCAACCCGGCGGCGGGGCGGGACATCCGCCGCCTGGTCGCCCACGCCTCGCTGGTGCCCAACCACGAGAAGGCGTCGATCGTGCGCCGGCTGCTGCACGGCCTGGCCGCCGCCGGCGTGGACACGGTGGTGTACCTGGCCGACAACGCCGGCATCGTGGCCGCGGCGGTCGACGGCGGCGAGCCGCCGCTGGCCATGGAGCCGCTGGACTTCCGCGCCCACGGCTGGCCGTCGGACTCCACCGAGGCCGCCCGGCTGCTGGCGGCCGCCGGGGTCGGCGTGATCGTCACCCTCGGCGGCGACGGCACCAACCGGGCGGTGGCCGCCGCCTGCGGCGACGTGCCGCTGGTGGCGATCTCCACCGGCACCAACAACGTCTTCCCGACCATGGTCGACGGCACCGTCGCCGGGCTGGCCGCCGGGCTGGTCGCCACCGGGGCGGTCGCCCCCGATCGGGTGGCCCGGCGGACCAAGCGGGTCGAGGTCCAGGCCGCCGGCGGCGCCGACTTCGCCCTGGTCGACGCGGCCGCCTGCACCGACCAGTTCGTCGGCACCCGGGCGATCTGGCAGGTCGGCAGGGTGCGGGCGCTGGTGCTGACGCGGGCGGCGCCCTGGTCGGTCGGCCTGTCGGCGATCGGCGGCCACCTTCGCCCGCTCGGCCCGGAGGAGCCCGCCGGCCTGTACGTCGAGCTCGGCGACGGGCCGGCGGTGACCGCCGCGGTCGCGCCCGGCGTGGTCGCCCGCGTCCCGGTCGGCGGCTGGCGGCTGCTGGAGCTGGGCGAGCCGGTCAGCTTCGGCGGCGACGCCCGCACGGTCGCCCTGGACGGCGAGCGGGAGCTGGCCGTCTCCGGCGAGGCGACCGCCGCGGTCACCGGGACCGGCCCGCGGGTGGTCGACATCCGCGCGGCCCTGGAGGCGGGAGCCGGCAATGGCTGACCTGGTGGTCGTCGGCGGCGGGCCGGCCGGGACCGCCGCCGCCCTGGCCGGCCGGCGGGCCGGCGCCGAGGTCGTCCTGCTGGAGCGCGGGCTGCTCGGTGGCACCTGCGTCCACGCCGGCTGCATCCCCTCGGCGGCCTACCACACCGCCGCCTCGCTGCTGCACGACCTGCGCCGGGCCGGCGCGCTCGGGGTGCAGGTGGGCGCCACCGGCGCCGCCACCCTGGACTGGCAGCGGGTGCAGGCGTGGGCGTCGCGGGCGAGCGAGGCGGTCGCCGCCGGGGTCCGCGCGCAGCTCTCCTACGCCCAGGTCACCGTGGAGGCGCGGGCGGCCACGGTCGGGCCCGGCGGGGTGGACGGCTACGAGGGCGTCCCGGCGGTGGTCGCCGCCGGTGCCCGCTCGGTCGCCCCCGACGGGGCACTGTCCAACGACGCGGTGATGGGCCTGTCGGAGGTGCCTGCCAGCCTGCTGGTGCTGGGCGCCTCCCGCTTCTCGCTGGAATGGGCGGACCTGTTCGCCGGCGCCGGCAGCCGCGTCACCGTGGTCGTCCCCGGCGAGCGGGTGCTGCCCGAGGAGGACGCCGACCTGGCCGGGTTCCTGCAGCTCGCGCTGGAGGAACGCGGCGTCGCCTTCGTCGCCGACCCGCCCGAGGAGCCGCCCCGGGCGGTGCTGTCGGCCGACACCCGCGAGCCGAACCTGCCGGGCCTGCAGGTCGACGCGGCCTGCCGGACGGCGCTGCCGGGCGTGTGGGCCGCCGGCGACGTGACCGGGCCGCGCTGGCTGTCCAACCGCGCCCGCGCGCAGGGCGAGGCGGCCGCCGCCAACGCCCTCGGCGGCTCGGCGACGGTCCGGGAGGAGCGCCTGCCCCGCAACGTCAACACCCATCCCGAGCTGGCCGCGGTCGGGCTCACCGAGACCGAGGCCGCCGCCCGCGGGCTGCAGGTCGCCGTCGGCTTCGCCGACCTCGCCACCAGCCCGCGGGCGCTGACCCTGGACCGGGCGGCCGGCGCGCTCAAGCTGGTCGTCGACCCCGAGTTCGGCGAGATCCTCGGCGCGCACATGGTCGGCGTCGGCGCCGGCGAGGTGATCGCCCAGGTCGCGCTCGCCATGCAGCTGGAGGCCGACTACCGGGACCTCGCCCGGGTCGCGCACGTCCACCCCAGCCTCGCCGAGCTGGTCGGCGACGCGGCGGCCTCGGTCTGACCGGCCGGGAACGACGCCCGGGTTCCGCCCCGCAGTGGCCGGTGATAGCGTCCGCAGCGGGTGGGGCCAGGGGGGTCAGGAGGCGGGGTCGTGGCGGAGCCGGAGCGTCGGGCGGGCGCGAGCGTCCCGTGGCGCCTGGCGGCCTACGCCGCCAGGACGGCGCTGCTCGCCGGCCTGTACTTCGCCGCCGCCAAGGCCGCGTTCGCGATCGCGTTCGTGCACACCAGCATCGCGCCGGTGTGGCCGCCCAGCGGGATCGCGCTGGCGGCGGTGCTGCTGTTCGGCTGGCGGGCGGTGCCCGCGGTGCTGCTCGGCGCGTTCCTGTTCAACACCACCACGCCGGTGCCGCTGTCGGTGAGCCTGTCCATCGGCGTCGGCAACACCCTGGAGGCGGTGACCGCGGCCACGCTGCTGCGGCTGGCCGGCTTCCGGCCGGCGATCGACCGGGTCCGCGACGTGCTCGCCCTGGCCGGCCTGGGCGCGCTGGTGGCCACGGCGGTCAGCGCCAGCGTCGGCGTCGGCAGCCTGTGGCTGCACGGCATCCTCGCCGACGACCAGGTCCGCTCGGCGTGGCTGATCTGGTGGCTCGGCGACGCCTCCGGCATGCTGACGGTCGCGCCGCTGCTGCTGATCGCCTCCACCCGGGCGGGGCGGCCGCGGCCGCGCGCGGGCCGGCTGCTGGAGGCCGCCGCGCTGGCAACCACCCTGGCGCTGGTGGTGGAGGCCGGCCTCACCGACCGGGTGGCGCGGCCGTTCCTGGTGTTCCCGGCGCTGGTGTGGGCGGCGGTGCGGTTCCGCCAGGCCGGCGCGGCCATCGCCAGCCTGTTCGTGTCGGTGGTGGTGGTTTGGCAGACCCTGCACGGCCACGGGCCGTTCGTGGAGCCGTCGCTGACCCAGAACCTGCTGCTCATCCAGATCTCCGCCGGCACGGTGATGGCCACCAGCCTGGTGCTGGCCGCGCTGACCGTCGAGCGGGAGCTGGCAACGCGGACGCTGGAGGAACGCGAGCGGCAGCTGGCGCAGGCGCAGACCATCGCCCAGCTCGGCAGCTTCGAGTGGGAGGTCGCCAGCGGCCGGCTCACCTGGAGCTCCGGGCTGCGCCGCATCGCCGGCCTGGACCCGGACGCCGGCGACGACACCTTCGAGGGGTTCATCGCGCGCGTCCACGCGCACGACCGGTCGCGGGTGACGGAGACCATCCGCCGCGCCGCCGAGGACGCCGCCCCGTTCCGCACCGAGCTGCGGATCGTCCGCCCGACCGGCGAGGCGCGGGTGCTGGCCAGCCGCGGCGAGGTCGTGCAGGACGAGCACGGCCGCCCGGTGCGGCTGATCGGCGTCTGCCAGGACGTCACCGACCAGCGGCGCAGCGAGCAGCAGCTGGCCGAGGCGCACGCCGATGCCGAGCTGTCGCGGCGGCTGCAGAACGGGCTGCTGCCGATCCTGTCGCTGCGCGACCCGGCGCTGCTGCTGCGCACCCGCTACCAGCCCGGCCAGGAGCGGGCGCTGCTGGG
>DASQWY010000430.1:0-3821 GCA_035640005.1 Actinomycetes bacterium | reverse complement strand
CCGCCGAGATCGTGCTGGTCAACCCCGAGAACTTCATGCTGTTCACGCCGCTGCTGCCGGAGGCCGCCTCCGGCCTGATCGAGCCGCGGCACGTGGTCGTCCCGCTGCGCCGGGTGCTGCGCCGCACCCGCCTGCTGCTGGGCCGCGCCACCGCCATCGACCTGCAGGGCCGCACCGTCACCGTCACCCCGCCGGAAGGGCCGCCGCGGACGGTCGGCTGGGACCGACTGGTGCTGGCGGCCGGCTCGGTGTCGCGGCTGCTGCCGATCCCCGGGCTGGCCGAGCGCGCCCGCGGCTTCAAGACCCTGGCCGAAGGGATCTACCTCCGCAACCACGTGCTGCAGCAGCTGGAGCTCGCCGACGCCGCCGAGACCGAGTCGGAACGCCTCAGCCGCTGCACCTTCGTGTCGGTCGGCGCCGGCTACGCCGGCACCGAGCTGGTCGCCGAGCTGCAGTCGCTCACCATGCGGGCGCTGGCCGCCTACCCGGGCCTGCGGCCCCGCGACGTCCGCTGGATCCTGGTGGACGCCGCCCCCATGATCCTGCCGGAGCTCGGCAGGGACCTCGCCAGGGCCGCCCTGCGGACGCTGCGCCGGCGCGGCGTCGACGTCCGCCTGGAAACCCAGGTCAAGGAGGTTGGGGACGGCTGGGTGCTGCTGTCCGACGGCGAGCGGATCCCCACCCACACGTTCGTCTGGACCGCCGGGATCACCCCGCAGCCGACCGTGAGCCGCCTCGGCCTGCCGACCGACCAGCGCGGCCGCGTGCTGGTCGACCGCCACCTGGCGGTGCGGGGCCGCGAGGACGTGTTCGCCCTCGGCGACGTCGCCGCCGTGCCCGACCCGGCCAGCCCCGGCCACCCGGCGCCGCCGACCTCCCAGCACGCCCTGCGCGAGGCCAGGGCCTGCGCCGCCAACGTCGCCGCCTCCCTCGGCGAGGGCGAGCGGGTGCCGTTCACCTACCGGGGCCTGGGCCTGCTGGTGAACCTCGGCGAGTACCGGGCGGTCGGGCGGGTGCTCGGGGTGCCCGTGTCCGGCTTCCCCTGCTGGGTGCTGACCCGCGCCTACCACCTGGCGGCGATGCCGACCTGGAGCCGCCGCTTCCGCATCGGCCTGGACTGGTTCGTGGCGCTGATCTCGCCCCGCGACATCGCCGAGCTGGGCTCCCTCGGTCGCCGCGACGCCCTGGCCCTGTCCGCCGGCGAGCCCCGCGAATGAGCACGCCCCTGTTTCGGTAGGATTGGAGCGGGCAGCGCCGCCCGGCTCGTCCGTCGACCAGCAGGCTGTATGGCACTGCCCGACCTGCAGCGGCCGACCGAAGCGGGAGTGACGGACCATGGACCACAGCGACGAGCAGGTCCGGCTGCTCGCCGACGACGGCACGCTCCTCGAGCACGGCACCTACAAGGCCGACCTCACTGACGAGCAGCTGCGCGACCTGTACCGCCAGCTGGTGGTCGTCCGGCGCATCGACGTGGAAGGCAACAACCTGCAGCGCCAGGGGCAGCTGGGCATCTGGGCGCCCTGCCTGGGCCAGGAGGCCGCCCAGGTCGGCAGCGCCAAGGCGCTGCGCCCGGAGGACTTCGTGTTCCCCTCCTACCGGGAGCACGGCGTGCTGTACGTCCGCAGCGGCCTGGAGGTCCTGTCGGTGCTGCAGCTGTTCCGCGGGGCGAGTCTGTCCGGCTGGGACCCGCGCGAGCGGAACATGGCCCTGTACTCCATCCCCATCGGCACCCAGGCGCTGCACGCGGTCGGCTACGCGATCGGCGCCAAGTGGGACGGGGCCGAGCTGTGCGCGGTCGCCTACTTCGGCGACGGCGCCACCAGCGAGGGCGACACCAACGAGGCGTTCAACTTCGCCGCCGTCAACTCCGCGCCGGTGGTGTTCTTCTGCCAGAACAACCAGTGGGCGATCTCGGTGCCGCTCAGCAAGCAGATGGCCGGCCCGATCTACCAGCGCGCCTTCGGCTTCGGCTTCCCCGGCGTGCAGGTCGACGGCAACGACGTGCTGGCGGTGTACGCGGTCACCAAGGCGGCCGCCGACCGCGCCAGGGACGGCGGCGGGCCGACCCTGATCGAGGCGATCACCTACCGGCTCGGCGCCCACACCACCACCGACGACCCGACCCGCTACCGCACCGCCGACGAGCTGGACATGTGGAAGGCCCGCGAGCCGATCGGCCGCTACCGCGCCTTCCTGGAGAAGGCCGGGCTGTGGTCGGAGGAGCTGGAGGCCGACGTGCAGGCCGAGGCCGACCGGGTCGCCGCCGCGGTGCGCGAGGCGGTCGAGGAGCTGCCCGACCCTCCCCTGCGCGACCTGGTCGACCACGTGTACGCCGAGCCGCCGGCCACCTTGCGCCGGCAGTGGGCGCGCCTCGAGCAGTTCGAGGCGCAGTTCGCCGCGGAGTGAGGAGGCCGACATGGCGCAGATCACGATGGCCAAGGCGCTCAACACCGCGCTGCGCGACGCCATGGAGGCCGACGACCGGGTGGTGCTGCTCGGCGAGGACGTCGGCACCCTCGGCGGGGTCTTCCGGATCACCGACGGGCTGCAGAAGGACTTCGGCGAGCAGCGGGTGATGGACACGCCGCTGGCCGAGTCGGGGATCATGGGCATCTCCATCGGGCTGGCGCTGCGCGGCTACCGGCCGGTCTGCGAGATGCAGTTCGACGGCTTCAGCTACCCCGCGCTCGACCAGGTCATCAGCCACCTCGCCAAGTACCGCAACCGCTCCGGCGGCAAGCAGTCGATGCCGGTGGTCTGCCGCATCCCCTGCGGCGGCGGCATCGGCGCGGTCGAGCACCACTCCGAGAGCCCCGAGACGCTGTACGCCCACACCGCCGGCCTCAAGGTCGTGATCCCCTCCGCCGCGGCCGACGCCTACTCGCTGCTGCGCCAGTCGATCGAGGCGGACGACCCGGTGATCTTCCTGGAGCCCAAGCGCCGCTACTGGGCCAAGGAGGAGACCGACCTGCCGGTCACCACCGAGCCGGTCGGCACCGCCCGGGTGCTGCGCCAGGGCAGCGACTGCACCCTGGTCGCCTACGGCGCCATGGTCAAGGTCGCGCTGGACGCCGCCGAGGCGGCCGAGGAGGAGGGCATCGGCTCGCTGGAGGTCATCGACCTGCGCAGCCTGGTGCCGCTGGACGACGACACCCTGGTCGCGTCGGCGACCAGGACCGGCCGGATGGTGGTGGTCCACGAGGCGCCCGAGTTCCTCGGCTTCGGCGCCGAGGTCGCCGCGCGGGTCACCGAGGCCGCCTTCCTCCACCTGGAGGCGCCCGTGCTGCGCTGCACCGGCCTGGACATCCCCTACCCGCCGGCGCGCCTGGAAGAGGCGCACCTGCCCGGCGTGGACCGGGTGCTGTGGACGGTGCAGCGGTCGCTGGACTACTGACCTCGGAGGCTGCCGGTGGCTGAGCGCGAGTTCAAGCTTCCCGACCTCGGTGAGGGGCTCACCGAGGGCGAGGTGGTGCGCTGGCTGGTCCACGAGGGCGACACCATCACCCTGAACCAGCCGATCGTCGAGGTGGAGACCGCCAAGGCGGTGGTGGAGATCCCGGCGCCCTACCCGGGCACGGTGGTCAAGCTGCACGCCGGCGAGGGCGAGACCCTGGACGTCGGCGCGCCGCTGCTCAGCGTCGAGGACGGCGCGCAGGCCGCCGCCGCGCCAGCCGCCGCCGCGGCGCCGCCGGCCGAGCCGGAGGCCGACCGGCAGGCCACCCTGGTCGGGCCGGGGGAGCGCCCGCAGGTGCGCCGCCGCCGCGCCGCCGCCACGGCGCCCGCGGGCCGCGCGGGGACCGCGCCCGCGGCGGGGGGCA
>DASQWY010000429.1:0-2626 GCA_035640005.1 Actinomycetes bacterium | reverse complement strand
GCCGGTCCTCACCCTTGCCGGTTCGCCCGCCGGACACGATCGGGCGGAGGATGAGCCACAGGCCCGCCACCAGCACAACCACCATCGGGATCAGCAGGATGACGCCGCCCGGACGAAGCGCCAGCAGGCGCGCCACGCACGACGGTCCCAGCACCTTCCTCCCATTCGAGCGCGAAGACCCGAAGCTGCTCGCGACGTACGTAGTATGCCTCTTCCGGCGCGTTCGACGGAGCCTCGGCGGGAGCCGCCGGTCACCGCTCGGCGCGAGCGCCCCCTCGAGCGAGGTCCTGCCGTGGCGAGCGTCCGGCGGGGCGGCCAGCAGGCCCAGCGCGAGGCCGGCGAGGCTCGCCAGGACCACGCTCCCTGCCCACAGCGTCGCCGGCCAGCCGAGTCCGTACCGGGCCGCGACGAGCCCGAAGTACGGCAGCCAGAGGGCGGCCGGGACGGCGGTCGCCAGCGCCCGCACCGCGCCAGGTCGGCTGGCGGCGGGTCGCAGCCAGCCCACCAGCAGGTCGGCGGTGAGGCCGCCGACCAGGCCGGCCAGGACCAAGGCGCCCTGCCGGAAGTCGAAGATCGCGCTGGTCAGCACCGCTACGGTGGTGAACAGCACGGTCGCGGAGCCGAACGGTGGTCGCCAGCGGCGCACCAGCAACAGCAGCGGGAGCAGCAGCGCGGCGGTGGTCACCAGGATCTCGGCGACCCCGTGGGACTGGAACAGCTCCCGCTGCTCGTGGCCGGTGAACAGGGCCGCCCGCGCGCTGGTCGGGGCCCAGTCGCTGAACGGCGACAGGTGCAGCAGGAAGAACGCCACGAACATGGCGGTCGCGACGACCGACAGCAGGACGGGCAGGAACACCCGGAACGACGGCGCCGCCGGCCCCGGCCAGGACCAGGCGGCCCGCCACGGCGTGGTCGAGATCAGCACCACCCCGAGGAACAGCAGCAGGTGCGGCGGGCTGAGCAGCGCCTCGACGTCCGCCTCGATCCCCAGCAGGCTGTGCCAGGCCAGGTCGGCGAGCCCGCCGGCCGCGAAGACCGCCGCGCCCAGCAGCCCAAGGCCGTAGCCGACCGGGACCGCGCCCAAGCCCGTCCGGCCGCGGCGCCGCCATGCCAGGACCTGCCAGCCGATCCACACGCTGACGGCCACATACCCGGAGTAGAGGACGCCGTGGGAGGGCGTGAAGAACGTCTCCAGCCGCGGGGCGTTCACGTGCGCGTGGCCATCGGCGACCAGCCCCGCCACCACCCAGCCCCCCAGCAGGGTCGTGACCAGGTCGGTCGCCCAGCCAGCCCGCGGCCGCCCACTCCAGCGGCGCGCAACCCGCCGGCCGGTGGGCGTACCCAGCGTCGTGACCATGGCTCCTCCTCCACCGACCACCGATACGACCCCCCCACCAACGGTTCACATACTATACCCCTGTTGGGTATTAGGCAGGTTCGCAAGCCGGCATCGGTATGGCCGACCACTGCCGGGCCGGGAGGAACGGGAAGATTACCGTCAGCTGACCGCGCCTCCTGGTGGGGTCAGCTAAAGCGGTCTACGACCACGCGTCCTTCCAGGCCAGCAGCTGCCGCAGCTCGGTCGTGTGGCCCTGCTCGATGCGCCGGGCCATCGCCTGCAGCTCCGGCACCGATCCCTGCCGAAGTTCGGTCTCGGCGATGTCGACGGCGCCTTGGTGGTGGGTGGCCATCATCGTCAGGAAGGCGACGTCGAAGCGCTTGGCGCGGAACTGCGCAAGCCAGGTCAGCTGCCCGGCGCCGAGCAGGCCAGGGATCTCCGCCGCGTCAGGGGTGGGGGTGGCACCGTCGGCGCGGGACCCGCTGCGCTGCCGCAGCCACCGCTGCAGCGTGGCGGCCTCCGCGCCCTCCCCCGCCGCGGTCTTGCCGGCAAGGTCGATCAGCTCGGCTCGGTTGGTACGGTCGTGGACCAGCCCCGATAGCAGAACACCCTGCTGGTGATGCCGGAGCATGTCCTGAGCGAAGGCGACATCGGCGGGGCTGGCTGGCGTCCCCGGTGAAGGGCCGGCGCCGCTAGCGGGACTGCAGCCGGCAAGCAAGGCCAACAGGGCAACCAGCAGGCCGACACGAGTAACGGTCAGGGCGGTCCCTTCGACGAGGCCAGGCCGATCGGAGGGCGTCCGACCGGCCAGCAGTTGGGCAGTGGGCGGTATCCAATCGGTTGTGGGTAATGAACGGCTCACGCGATGCACGGCCGGGCGATGACCACGGCCGGCCGGGTCGAACTCAGGCGGAGGCTGTCGAGCGGGCGGGCCTACGCAGTGTCGCCGTCGGAATTCTGGCCGGCGGCCTTGCGAAGGGTTCGCCTGCGCACCGCCCGCTGGCGGCGCGCCCGCTTGCGCATCTCCTGCGCCTCGTCGGCTCCAAGCAACGTGGCGGCCAGGTCCTCCTCGTCCTCTGGGCGCGGGCCGGGCTGATCGCGCGGAGCGAACCTTGGGTGGAAGATGACGATCAGGCCCACGAGCAGGAGCAACCCGGTCGGTAGGAGAAGAACGAAGATCCCTCCGTCGTCCATGCTGGCGTGACCTAGAAGCAGCCCGAGCATGGTGCCTCCACCCTCAAGTAGTTGCTCGGCGGGGCGGGCGCGCTTCGGCCCGTCGCGGCTCCG
>DASQWY010000428.1:0-9231 GCA_035640005.1 Actinomycetes bacterium | reverse complement strand
GACCGCCGGGAGGCCAGCGGGCAGCGGCACCGCCGCGCAGGACCCGCCGGGCTGAACGGGCCGTGTTCGGGGACCAGGTGGCACAGGACCGTCCGGTGCCACCCGTCAGCGCTGACAGACGCTGACGCATCAGGAACGGTGCTTGCCTTCCCGGCGCCGGCCGGGTCTGGCCCCCGCACTGAAACCGCGACCGGGGGGGGCGGCGATGGCCGACGGCAAGACG
Source organism: Actinomycetes bacterium (assembly GCA_035640005.1). Taxonomy (GTDB): domain Bacteria; phylum Actinomycetota; class CALGFH01; order CALGFH01; family CALGFH01; genus DASQWY01. The sequence continues at coordinate 9,008 of DASQWY010000428.1, read as the reverse complement.
CTGGTGCTGCGCATCTTCGAGATGGTCAACAGCGGCGACTTCGGCGCCGCCGAGGAGTTGCTCCAACCCGGCTACGTCGAGCACAGCCCACCGTTCGGCGACCTGCACGGCGTCGACGGGTTCAAGCAGGTGGTGACGGCGTTCCGGACGGCGTTCCCGGACCTGCGGGTGCGGCCGGTCGACATCGTCCAGGAGGGCGAGCTGGTGGCCTGGCGGACCACCGGGACCGGCACACACAGCGGCCCGCTGATGGACGTCCCGCCGACCGGCCGGCAGGTGCGGTTCTCGGGCGTGGACATGGGCCGGATGGAGGGCGGCAAGGCCGCCGAGCACTGGTCGGGCAACGACAACCTCGGCCTGCTGCAGCAGCTGGGCGTGGTCCCGCCGATGGGCCCCGGCGCCGGCTAGGGCGCCGCGGCCCGGTCAGCCGGCGAACACGCGGGTGCGGCTGGGGCGGACGAACACGATCTGGCCCTGGTGCAGCTCCAGCTGCTCGGCGTCCTCGCGGGAGAGCTGGGCGAGCAGCCGCTGGCCGTCCTGCAGCACCAGCTCGGCCCGCACCTCGAAGCCGAGGTGGACCAGGCGCTCGATCATCGCCTCGGCGGTGCGGCCGTTCGGCTCCAGCCGGACCTCCACGTCGTGGGGCCGGATGAACTGGTCGCCGAGGCGGGTGACCGGCCCGACGAAGCCCATCACGAAGGCGTTGGCGGGGTGCTCGTACAGGTCGCGCGGCTCGCCGACCTGCTCGATGCGGCCGTGGTTGGTGACCACGATCCGGTCGGCGACCTCCATCGCCTCCTCCTGGTCGTGGGTGACGAACACGGTGGTGACGTGCACCTCGTCGTGCAGCCGGCGCAGCCACGCCCGCAGCTCCTTGCGGACGCGGGCGTCCAGCGCGCCGAACGGCTCGTCCAGCAGCAGCACCTGCGGCTGCACCGCCAGCGCCCTGGCCAGGGCCATCCGCTGGCGCTGGCCGCCGGACAGCTGGGCCGGGTAGCGGTCGGCCAGGCCGGGCAGCTGCACCAGCTCCAGCAGCTCGGCGACCCGCCGGCGGACCTCGGCCCTGGGGCGGCGCCGCACCTTCAGGCCGAAGGCGACGTTCTCGCGGACGGTCATGTGCTTGAACGCCGCGTAGTGCTGGAACACGAAGCCGACGCCGCGCCGCTGGGGGGGCAGGGCGGTGGCGTCGAGGCCGTCGATCTCCACGGTGCCGGCGTCGGGGCGTTCCAGCCCGGCGACCACCCGCAGCAGGGTCGACTTGCCGCTGCCGCTCGGCCCCAGCAGCGCGGTCAGCGAGCCGCCGGGGATCTCCACCGACACGTCGTCCAGGGCGAGGAAGTCGCCGAAGCGCCTGGACACCCCCTGCACCACGATCGACATCAGCCACCTTCCTTCCGCTGCAGCCTGGTCATGGCCAGCAGGGTGAGCAGGGCGAGGGCGGCCAGCACCAGGGCGGCGGCGTACGCGCCGACCAGGTCGAAGCCCTCGAAACGGTTCTCCACGTACAGGGTCAGCGTCTCGGTCTGGCCGGCCAGCCGGCCCGACACGATCGTGACCGCGCCGAACTCGCCGAGCGCCCGGGCGGTGGTCAGCACCACCCCGTAGGCGACGCCCCAGCGGATCGCCGGCAGGGTCACCCGCAGGAACGCCCGCAGCGGCGACGCCCCCAGCGTCCAGGCGGCCTGCTCCTGCTCGGTGCCGACCTCGCGGAGCACCGGGACGACCTCGCGGACCACGTAGGGCAGGGACACGAACACGGTGGCGACCACCATGCCGGGCAGCGAGAAGATCACCTGGATGCCGTGGTCGGCGAGCCAGCCGCCGAGCCAGCCCTGGCGGCCGTACACCAGGATCAGCGCCAGCCCGATCACCACCGGGGAGATCGCGAACGGCAGGTCGATGACCGCGTCCAGCAGCCGCCGGCCGGGGAAGCGGTGGCGGACCAGCACCACCGCGCAGGCCACCCCGAACAGCGTGTTGAGCGGCACCGCGATGGCGGCGATCAGCACCGTCAGCCAGAAGGCGTGCATCGCGTCGGGGGCGGTGACCGCCTGCCACACCGGCGCCAGCCCGTGGGAGAACGCGCGCCACACCACCGCGCCGACCGGCACCACCAGCACCAGCGCCAGGTAGCCGAGGGCGAGCCCGCGCAGCAGATACGTGCTCGGGCTCGCGGCCCGCCCCGACGTCCGCCCTGATCGCCGCTGGCGCATCGCTTGCCAGTGCGACCCGCGACCCCGATCAGTCCTCATCGCGGGTCTCCCGGCGCTGGACCAGGTTGAGGGCGGCCAGCACCACCACCGACAGGGCCAGCAGCACCACCGACACGGCGGCGGCCGCGGCGACGTCGTCGTTCTCGACCAGGCCGAACACGTGCACCGAGGCGACCTCGGTGCGGTAGGGGATGTTGCCCGACAGGATCACCACCGAGCCGAACTCGCCGATCGCCCTGGCGAAGGCGAGCGCGCCGCCGGCCAGCATCGCCGGCGCGATGGTCGGCAGCAGCACCCGGCGGAAGGTGGTGAGGCCGCCGGCGCCAAGCGAGCGGGCCGCCTCCTCCATGTCCGGCTCGATGGTCAGCAGCACCGGCTGCACCGCGCGGACCACGAACGGCAGGGTCACGAACAGCAGCGCCAGGCACACCCCCGGCCGGGTGTAGGCGAGGTTCAGGCGCAGCGGGCTGTGCTGGCCGTACAGGGCCAGCAGGGTAATCCCGGCGACGATCGTCGGCAGCGCGAACGGCAGGTCGATCAGCGCGTTCACCAGCCGCTTGCCGGGGAACTGGTCGCGCACCAGCACCCAGGCGATCAGCGTGCCGACCACCAGGTTGACCGCTACCACCAGCAGCGCCGCCAGGAAGGTCAGGCGCAGCGCGGCGAGCGCCTGCGGCGCGGTGGCCGCGTGCCAGAAGGAGGCGGCGCCGCCGCGGCTGGACCGCCACACCACCGCGGCCAGCGGCAGCAGCACGATCAGGCTGAGGTAGAGGGTGACGGTGCCGCGCAGCAGCACGGCACCGCCCCGCGGCCCCGGCCGGCCGACGGCGACGGACCTAGCTGCCAACCGACACCCCGACCGTGCGCTCGATGCCGGCCATGACGCCGGTCTCCTTGTCGAAGAACCGCTTGGACACCTCCGGCCAGCCGCCGAGGTCGTCGATGGTGAACAGCCCGGACGGCCTGGGGAAGCTGACCCCGGCGGCGGCCGCCGCCCGCTGGTCGACCGGCCGGTAGCCCTTCCTGGCGAAGATCTCCTGCGCCGCGGTCGAGCGCAGGTAGTCGACGAACGCCCTGGCCTGGTCGGGGTGCCGGCTGCCCTTGACGACCGCGATCGGGTTCTCGATCAGGATCGTCTGGTCGGGCACCACGTAGTCGATGTCCTGCTGCTTCTGCCGGGCGGTGATGGCCTCGTTCTCGTAGGCGATCATCACGTCGCCCTTGCCGCCGGTGAAGGTCTGCAGCGCGTCGCGGGCCGACTTGTCCTGCACCGGCACGTTGCGGAACAGCTGCTCCAGGTAGGCGACCGCCTGCTCGGGCGTCCTGCCGGCCTGCAGCTGCGCCCCGTAGGCGGCCATGACGTTCCAGCGGGCCCCGCCGGAGGCGAACGGGTTCGGGGTGATCACCTGCACGCCCGGCTTGACCAGGTCGTCCCAGCTCCGGATGTGCTTGGGGTTGCCCTTGCGGACCGCCAGCACCACCACCGAGTCGGTGACCATGCCCTTGTACCTGCCGGCGTCCCAGCCCTTGTCGACCAGGCCGGCGTCGACCAGCTTGGCCATGTCCGGCGCCAGCGAGAACGCCACCACGTCGGCGGCGAGCCCGTTCTGGACGGCGCGGCTCTGGTCGCCGGAGGCGCCGTAGGACTGGCTGAAGGTGACGTCCCTGCCGGCGTCGGTCTGCTGGAACGCCGGGATGAGCGCCTCGTACGCCTCCCGCGGCGTGGAGTACGCCACCAGCGTGAGCTTCGCGCTCGAGCCGTTGCCGCCCGAGCCGCCGCAGCCGGCCGCCACCAGCGCGACCGCCACGGCCAGCCCGGCGAGCAGCCTGCCACGGACCCGCATGTCCCCTCCGTCCATCCGAACTTTCCCTACTGGCTTGCTGGACAACGACATATGCGGGTACCCGGGGCAGCCTGTCAAGTGCCGTATCCCGGCTACGTCGGCTACGGGCCCGCTGCGGATTCCCAGGCCGCCGCCGGTCGGCGAGAATGCGGCCATGCGAGTCTCCGCGAAGTCCGACTACGCGGTGCGGGCGGCGGCCGAGCTGGCCGCGGCCGGCGCCGGCCCGCTCAAGGGCGAGCGGATCGCCGAGGCGCAGCAGATCCCGCTGAAGTTCCTGGAGAACATCCTCTCGGAGCTGAAGCACGCCGGCATCGTCGCCAGCCAGCGCGGCGCCGAGGGTGGCTACTGGCTGGCCAGGCCGGCGCGGGAGGTCACCGTGGCCGACGTCATCCGGGCGGTGGACGGGCCGCTGGCCAACGTCCGCGGCGCCCGCCCGGAGACGGTGGCCTACCAGGGCAGCGCCAGCCACCTGCTGGAGGTGTGGATCGCGGTGCGGGTCAGCCTGCGCAGCGTGCTGGAGCGGGTGACCCTGGCCGACCTGGTCGCCGGCACGCTGCCGGCGTCGGTCCGCGAGCTGACCGGCGTCCCCGACGCCTGGGTCTCCCGCTGAGCCGATGCTGATCCGCCACCGCGGCGCGGCCCCGACCGTCGACCCCAGCGCCTACGTGGCGCCGACCGCGACCCTGGTCGGCGACGTGCGGGTGGGGCCGCGGGCGCGGGTCATGTACGGCGCGGTGGTGGACGCGGAGGCGTCGCGGGTGACGGTCGGGGAGTGCGCGATCGTCTGCGAGCAGGCGGTGCTGCGGGCGACCGCCGCCGGCAGCCAGGAGTGGCCGGTGCAGGTCGCCGACCACGTGTTCGTCGGGCCGCACGCCACCCTGCTCGGCTGCCGGGTCGGCCGCTGCGCCTACCTGGCCACCTGCGCGACCGTGCTGCAGGGGGCCAGGCTCGGCGACGGCGCGTCGATCGCGGTCGGCGGCCTGGTCCACGCCGGCGCGGTCGTGCCCGGCGGGTTCTTCCTGCCGCCGGGGCTGGTGGCGGTCGGCGATCCGGCGCGGCCGTACGGCCCCGACGACCCGGCCGCCCTGACCGACGCGATCCGCTCGGTCGGCTTCGCCCGGCTGGCGTTCGGCGTGGAGGCCGCCTTCGAGGACCGGATCGCCCGCTACGAGGCCAGCGCCGAGGTCCGCTCGGCGGAGTTCGCCGCCCACCGCGACGACCAAGTCCTACGCGACGAAGACGGCCACGACCGCTGACAGGGGGATACCGTGCAGTGGGTTACCCGCGAGCATCCAAAGACCGACCGGATCGCCTGCCCGTGGCTGATCCGCCGGTTCATCGACCCGCAGGCCGAGATCCTCTACGTCCGGGCCGACCAGGTCCTGGCCGTCGCCGAACGCCAACAGGCAATCTCCTTCGACGCGCCCGGGGCCCGCTACACCCACCGCGACGGGCTGTGCTCCTTCGAGGTGCTGGTTGCCGAGCACCGCATCGACGACCCGGCCGTGGTGCTGCTGTCCCGCATCGTGCACGGCGCCGACATCCCCGCCGACCTCGCCATCACGCCCCAGTCGGCCGGGCTGCGGGCGATCGCCGAGGGGTTCGCCGCGCTCGGCCTGGACGACCAGCGGCAGCTGGAGCTGGAGCTGCCCGTCTATGACGCGCTGTACGCCTGGTGCCAGCTCCAGACCCAAGCCGGCCGGGGTTGAGCGCCGACGCCCACCGGCTGCTGGCGATCCAGGCGCTGCGGGCGTTCGCCTACGGGCTGGGCAGCGTGCTCATCGGCGTGTCGCTGGCGCGTGCGGGCCGCTCGGGCGCCCAGGTCGGCCTGGTGCTGGGCGCGCTGCTGGCCGGCACCGCCCTGGTGTCGTTGCTGCTGGCCCGCCATGGCGACCGGGTCGGGCGTCGCCGGAGCTACCGGCTGCTGCTGGGCGCGATGGGGGCGGCCGGCACGGTGTTCGCGCTCACCAGCTGGCCGCCCGCGCTGATCGCGGCGGCGCTGACCGGCACCGTCTCCACCGAGGTCGTCGAGTCCGGCCCATTCACCTCGCTGGAGCAAGCGATGCTGCCGCACACCGTCGGCCCGGCCGGGCGCACCCGGCTGTTCGGCCGCTACAACGTGATCGCCACCCTCGCCGGCGCGGCCGGCGCGCTCGCCGCGGGCGGCCCCGCCGTGCTCGGCCGCTGGCTGCCCGCCCTGCCGGCCACCCAGCGGTGGCTGCTCGCCTACCCGGTCGCGGCCGCCCTGGGCCTGCTCATCGCGGCCTGGCTCTCCCCGGCGGTCGAGGTCGACCGCGACCCCGCCGGCCCGGGGCCCCGCACCCCACCGCTGCACCGCTCCCGGCGGCTGGTCCGCCGGCTCGCCGGCCTGTTCGCGCTGGACAGCTTCGGCGGCGGGTTCGTGCTGCAGGCCTTCATCGCCTACTGGTTCGCCCGCCGCTTCGGCGCCTCGCCGCAGCTCCTGGCGCTGGTCTTCTTCGCCGTAGGGCTGCTGCAGGCGCTGTCGTTCCAGCTGGCGGTCCGCCTGGCCGAGCGGATCGGGCTGCTCCCCACCATGGTGTTCACCCACCTGCCGTCCAACCTGCTGCTGGCCGCGGTCGCCTTCGCCCCCAACCTCGCCAGCGCGCTGGCGCTGCTCCTGGCCCGGTTCGTGCTCAGCCAGATGGACGTTCCCACCCGCCAGGCCTACGTCGTTGGCGTTGTCGATCCAGGCGAGCGGACCGCGGCGGCGGCGTACACCAACACCGCCCGCTACGCGGTCCGCCCGCTGGCCCCCCTGGTCGCCGGCGCACTGCTGCGGGGTGCCTGGCTGGGCGGCCCCTTCCTGGTCGCCGGCGCCCTGAAGAGCGCCTACGACCTGGGCCTGTATCGGCTGTTCCGCAACATCCAACCGGCGGCCGACTAGCCCGTCGTCAGCTGAGCTCCAGCACCGGGCGCACCTCGATGGCGCCGTAGCCGGCCCCGGGGATCTTGGCGGCCAGCTCGACCGCCTCGTCCACGTCCTTGCAGTCGACCAGGTAATAGCCGCCGAGCTGCTCGGGGGTGACGACGGCGGGGCCCTCGGCGACCTGGGCGCGGCCGCCGCGGACGCGGACGCTCTTGGCCTCGGCGACCCGCAGCAGCGGCTCGCCGCTCTGCAGCGCACCGCGGCGGGTGAGCTCCTCGAAGAAGGCGTCGTAGCCCTTGGCCTCCGCATCCCCTTCCGGGGTGCCCCACGCGGGCCGGTCGGCCTCGTTGGTGTAGATCAGCAGGACATAGCGCACCGCGCGCTCCCTTCGCTCCCTGACGGCTGCTGCCGTCGTCCACCCCTACGACGATCGGCAGCCGGCGGGATCGACAGCGCTACTGGAAGGCGTCCTGGCCGGTGAGGGCCTGGCCGAGGATCAGGGCGTGGACCTCGCTGGTGCCCTCGTAGGTGAGCACCGACTCCAGGTTGTTGGCATGGCGGAGCACCGGGTACTCGAGCGTGACCCCGTTGGCGCCCAGCACCGTCCGGGCGCTGCGGGCGATCGCCAGCGCCTCCCGCACGTTGTTGAGCTTGCCGAGGCTGACCTGCTCGGGGGTGAGCCGGCCCTGGTCCTTCAGCCGGCCCAGGTGCAGCGCCAGCAGCGTCCCCTTGGACAGCTCCACCAGCATGTCGGCCAGCTTCTGCTGGGTGAGCTGGAAGCCGCCGATCGGCCGGCCGAACTGCTCGCGGGTGCCGGCGTACTCCAGGGCCGCCTGGAAGCAGGCCCTGGCCGCCCCCATCGACCCCCACACGATCCCGTAGCGGGCCTCGTTCAGGCACGACAGCGGCCCGCGCAGCCCGCGCGCGCCGGGCAGCAGCGCCTCGGCGGGCAGCCGGCAGCCGTCCAGCACCAGCTCGGAGGTGACCGAGGCGCGCAGCGACAGCTTGCGGTGGATGTCGCGGGTGGAGAAGCCGGGGGTGTCGCGGGGGACCAAGAAGCCGCGCACGCCCTCCTCGGTGCGGGCCCAGACGACCGCCAGGTCGGCGATGCCGCCGTTGGTGATCCACATCTTGGTGCCCGACAGCACCCAGTCGGGGCCGTCGCGGCGGGCGCTGGTCCGCATCCCGGCGGGGTCGGAGCCGAAGTCGGGCTCGGTCAGCCCGAAGCAGCCGACCACCTCGCCGGCGGCCATGCGCGGCAGCCATTGCCGCTTCTGCTCCTCGGAGCCGTACTTCCAGATCGGGAACATCGCCAGCGACCCCTGCACCGACACGAAGCTGCGGCAGCCGCTGTCGCCGGCCTCCAGCTCCAGGCAGGCCAGGCCGTAGCTGACCGCGTTGGTGCCGGCGCAGCCGTAGCCCTGCAGGTGCATGCCGAGCAGGCCGAGCCCGCCCAGCTCCTTGGCCAGCTCGCGGGGGAACTCGCCGCGCTCGAACCAGCCGGCCACCTCGGGCAGCACCCGGTCGGCGACGAACGCCTGGGTGGTGTCGCGGATCAGCCGCTCCTCCTCGGACAGCTGCCGGTCAAGGTCGAGGAAGTCGAGCGGGCGTGGCACCTCGGGCATGACCACCTCCTGGCCTGCTGGGTCGTGTCGTCCAGCTTAGGCCCCGCGCTCCGGCCGGTGGCGGCTGGTTTGGGCTGGATGGCGTCCAGCCGATCCGATAGCCTCATCGTGACGTTTGGCGGGGAAGCTGGTGGGGGTGCTCGGGACCGACGGGACGCGCCAGGGGCTCAGCCCGGTCGGACTGACCGAGGCTGACCTGCTTGGCGCGCGCCTGCGCGAGCCGGCCGCGGTCAGCCGCGTGTACACCGCCTACGCGCCGGCGCTGTTCCGCTTCTTCATGGCCTCGGTGGGCGACCGCCCCACCGCCGAGGACCTCACCGGGGACGTGTTCAAGGGCGCGATCGAGGCCCTGCCCGGCTTCCGCGGGCCGGTGGAGGCGCTGGGCGGCTGGCTGTTCCGGATCGCCCGCCACGACCTGTACGACTACCGCCGCCGGCAG
>DASQWY010000427.1:0-5316 GCA_035640005.1 Actinomycetes bacterium | reverse complement strand
TCGGCGCCGAGCAGGGCGGCGAGCTGCTCGGCCAGCTCGGCGCGGGTGAAGCGGCGTAGCTCCAGCCGCTGCACGCGGCGGTTGCGGGTGAGCTCCGCGAGCAGGCCTCGCAGCGGGTGCAGGCGGTGCAGCTCGTCACTGCGAAACGTACACACCCACATGACCGGGCCGGACCGCAAGGAGGCGGCGAGGAAGGCGACCAGGTCGCGGGTGGAGCGGTCGGCCCAGTGCAGGTCCTCGATGATCCACAGCAGCGGCGCCTCTGCCGCCAGCCGCTCGACCACGCCCAACAGCACCGCGAACAGCCGCCCCTGGCTGCCCTGGCCGGCACCCGCGGCCACCTCGCCACTGACGGCGAGCTCGGGCACCAACCGGGCAAGATCAGCACGGGCCGGCCCCACTGCCGCCTCCAACCCGGCCGGATCCAGCTCACGGGCCAGGCCACGCAGCGCCTCGATGACCGGCACCAACGGCACACCCTCCCCACCAAGCAGCACGCAGCTCCCGCGCAGCATCCGTACGCCCTGCTGGCTGGCGACGCCGGCCAGCTGCTCGGCCAGACGGGTCTTGCCGACCCCCGCCTCCCCGCCGATCAGCGCCACCAGCGGCTCGCCGGTGATGGCGTGTGCCAGCAGCTCGCGCAGCCGTGCCAGCTCCTCGGTCCGGCCGACGAACCGCCCGCTCATGACCTGGTACGCCATGCCGCCAGTATGCCCCCCGTTCCTAAGGAGGTCGGCCACGGATCTGAGGACCCTGAGTCGTGCCGGATGCCAATGCCCACCTAACCCGCCCGCCGTACCGTCGTCTGGAGGAAAGGAGGACCTGACGATGGCGACGTTCGTTCTGGTCTGTAGTGCCGGGGCCGGACACGTCAACGGACATCCCAGCAGCCAGGAGGAGGAGAAATGAACGACCTACTGGAGGGCGCCGTCGCCGCACACGGCGGCCTGGACCGATGGAACCAGGTCAGGTCGATCACATTCGACGCCACTATTACGGGCGCCCTCTGGGCGATCAAGAGCAAGGGCGACGCGCTCAAGGACGTTCGCTTCGAGGTGGACACCACGCGGGAGCGGCTGACGATGGACTTTGTCGGTCAAGACAAACGGTCGGTCTTCGAGCCGCAGCGAGTCGTCATGCAGCGCCGTGACGGCGCGCTCATCGAGGTACGCGACGACCCGGAGAGGTCGTTTGACGGCCATCAGCTCCAAACCCCATGGGACGACATTCATCTCGCCTACTTCACCGGGGAGGCGGTGTGGACGTATCTGAATGCGCCGTTCCTCTACACCTGGCCCGGGTTCATCACCGAAGAGATCGCCCCAATCGAGGCCGACGGTGAAACGTGGCGGCGGCTGAAAGTGACGTTTCCGGATCACATCAAAAGCCACACCAGCCAGCAGATCTCGTGCTTCGGCCCGGACGGGCTGCTGCGTCGCCATGACTTCACCATCGACATCCTCGGCGGGGCGACCGGGCTGCTCTACGCCACCGGGTACCGCGACGTCGACGGCATCATCATCCCCACCACGCGACGGGGTTACGCCTGGCAGGGCGACTACCAGATCGTCTCGGAGCCGCTGCTGGTCGCCATCGACATGGGCGAGATCACCATCGGCTGACCTCACGTCCCTGGGCCTCCGAGGCGATGCGGCGGCTGGCCGCCAGCCGTTCCGAAGCTGGGCCGGTGATCACGAGATCAACCATTCGAGAAAGGGAACGACCATGCGCAAACTTATCGAGTCGACCCTCGTCTCGCTCGACGGCGTCATCGAAGCGCCCGAACGGTGGGCCATCTTCGACGCCGAGGCCACGGCGTACTCCACCGAGCAGCTGGGCAACTACGACGCGTTCATCATGGGCCGGGTGACCTACGAGAAGTTCTTCGCGAACTGGGGCCACGTCGCCGGCGATCCCTACATCGACCTCATCAGCGCCATGCCCAAGTACGTCGCGTCCCGATCGCTGACCGAGACGCCATGGAATGCCACCCTCCTCGGGCCCGACCCGTCCAGCGCGATCGCCCGGCTGAAGGAGCAGCCCGGCAAGGACCTCATCAAGTACGGCACCAGCCGTTTCGACGACACGCTCGTCCGAGACCACCTGATCGACGAGTTCCGCTTCTGGATCATGCCCGTCGTGGCCGGCGCGGGCCAGCGGCTCTTCGAGGACGTGGACACCTCCGGGCTCGACCTCAGGCTCACCGGCGACAGGAGGCTGGAGAACGGGTCAGTGATCCTCACCTACGCGCCCGGCTAACGAAGGTGCACAGGATCGGCAGAGCCTGCTGCGCGCCTTGGCTGCGCTGTCAGGAAAGGAGCGCGAGGTGCTACTGGTTGCCTGGGACGGGCTTGCGCCCGGTGACGCCCCGGCGGACCGATGAGATGACCGGCAATCCATGCTGGGGCCGACGCCAACCGCGGCGTCCACACGTCCTGGCGCCGGGATAGAGGAGGAGGTATGCCTGATCCAGCCGATCTGCGGTTCCGGGCGGCCCGCCCGGATGACGCGCATGTGATCGCCGGACTGCACGCGGACAGCTGGCAGCGGCACTACCGAGGTGCCTACTCCGATGCCTTCCTCAACGGCGATGTCACTGGGTACCTGCTTGCGGTGTGGACCGAACGTCTGGACACGCCCCACCCGCGGGCGCGCACCATTCTCGCCGAGCACCACGGCCAGGTCGTAGGGCTTGCCCACACTCTCCTCGGCGAGGACGCCACCTGGGGTGCGCTGATCGACAATCTGCATGTGTTCCACGCGCTGAAAAGACAAGGGATCGGAACCCGGCTGCTGGCCCTGACCGCGCGGGCTGTCCTCGACTGGTCGTCTTCGTCAGGGCTGTACCTGTGGGTCCTCCAGCAGAACGCTGCTGCGCGGGCTCTCTACGCCGCGCGAGGCGGGATATGCGTCGAGCGCGATGACGTCCCGCCTCCCGGCGGCGACCCTGCCCGGCTGAACGGCCAGCCGAAGTGCCTGAGGTACGCATGGCGGGACGCCTCCGAGCTACTCCCAGGCCACGACCAAGGTCACGCCTAGCCGCCGGTGGTAGTCCTGCCGGTTCGGCCCGTAGACCGCTTCGGCCAGGAACGCGGTGGTGGCTTCCAGCATGATGCCCTCGCCGAGGTCGACGGTTCCGGTTCCCCACCCTGGGGCGGCCGAAGTCTCCTCAGGCCCTCAGGGCCGCAGACGGCACCGCACCGGGCCGTGCGAGCCTGGGCAGCGAGCGTGGCTGGCCGGCCGGGACGCCAATCGCCTGCAGCCGACTCCTGATCGCTCCTGCCGCCTTGGTATCGCGACGGCTGAACGCCAGCACGCTACTGGTGACAGATCGGACCGCCTCGGCGGTCCCCACGACCACCACAGCAGCCGGTGCGCCGGGACCCGCTGCAAGCGGTCGATGCTGCGGTGGTCCAGGGCCAGCGCGTACCGATGCGCCTGCGTGACCTCGGTGTAGCAGCCCACCAGGTCCAACGGGAGCGACCCGACCCATCGGTGGTCGTCGCGGCTGACCCACAGGGCACGGCGCTCGGTCACCACCAGCGCGCAACCGGGCCCGCTGACCACCGTGGACAGGTCCAACCCGAGCGCGTCGCGTGGTTCGAAGGCCCTGCCCCGCGCAAGCACCCGTTCGCCCGGTTCCAGTCGGGCGAGGAGCAGGTCCATCCATCGGTGGAAGTACTCGGCGTGCATCGCGGCCCAGTGTCACACGGATCCCCGTCCGGGTCTGGTTGCCGGGCAAGCACGTCGCCGTGCGGGGTTACTTGCCTTTCTAACTTAGGATGTTAAGATACCTCCCGTGGATCGAGCTCTCAGCCTTGCCCTGCATACGCTGACCGCGCGCCTGGACCGGGCGGCCGACCGCATCCTGCGCGCTGAGCTGGACCTGTCCTACCGGCGGTTCCTGGTGCTGTTCCTGGTCGACATGATGGGCACGCCGACCCAACGCGCCCTCGCCGAGCGCCTGGGCGTGTCAGAGCCGTCGGTCAGCCGGATGACCGGCGCACTGGCCAGGACTGGCCTACTCGACGTGCGTCCCGACCCAATCGGAGGCAACCGACGCCAGCTCCGCCTCACGGCCAGCGGCAGGGAGCTCGTGCGGCGATGTCGCGAGCTCCTGGAGGGCAGGCTGGCAGCGCTGGTGGAGGCCAGCGGCGTGCCCTACAACGTCTACACCCGCTACACCAACCAGCTTCTGGCGGCCCTGGACTCCGTTGAGAACGGTGACCGCCTAGCTCTCCCCGACCGCCAACAAGCCGTCACCACCTAGCCAGGAGCCAAGATGGCAAGCACCCAGGCCGAAGCGGGAACAGCCGCCAGTCAGACGGTCCGATCCAGGGACGGGACGACGATCAGCTACCGGACCGTCGGCCAAGGCCCGGCCGTCATCGTCATTCCGGGCGCCATGTCCACAGCGGACGACTACGCCGCGCTCGCGGACGCGCTCGCCGAGTCCTTCACCGTCCACACCATGGAGCGACGCGGACGCGGTCTGAGCGGGCCACAGGGCAACCACTACAGCATCGGCAAGGAATGCGAGGACGTGGCCGCCCTGCGTGATGAGACCCGGGCGCGATACCTGGTCGGCCATAGCTACGGCGGACTGGTTGCGCTGGAGGCGGCACGCAACAACCCGGCGCTGACAAGGATCGCCGTGTACGAGCCGGGGGTGTCCGTCGAAGGCGGGATCTCGATGACGTGGGTTCCCAGGTACCGGCGGCGGCTCGCTGAGGGCAAGGAACTCGACGCGTTCGCGGAGTTCTCCATCGCGGCCGGGCCGCAGCGGGCACAGAAGATGCCCCTTTGGATGATGCGGCTGCTCCTGCTGCTCATGATGCGGGCAGAACGGCGACAGAAGCTGTACCAGCTCCTGCCCGCGAATCTGCTCGAACACCAGGAGGTCGCCCGCCTCGACGACACCTACCACAACTATCGCGAGGTGTTGCCCCCCACGCTGCTGATGTTTGGAGGCAGAAGCGGCCTTGCGTGGGTCGCCCCGGCGATCGAACGGCTCACCGAGGTGCTGCCGGTCTCGGAGCCGAGAGAGTTCCCCAAGCTCGATCACCTCGGGCCGGACCAGAAAGGCCCGCGCGAGGTCGCGGAGGCGGTCAAGCAGTACTTCCTGCAATGACCGGCTGCAACGCGCAGCATCCGCCAGCACCCGGGGTCGTCTATGTCGAGTGCTGGTCGATGAGGTCGCGGTAGGTGTGAGGGCGGGCTTGGGGGTGTAGTCGTCGGTCATGAGCCCGAAGCGATGAAAGAGGCTGGTTGAGTGGCTGTCTTGGTCGCGGAGGGAGAAGTGGGTGTAGCCGGTGA
>DASQWY010000426.1:0-5479 GCA_035640005.1 Actinomycetes bacterium | reverse complement strand
ACCTCGGCCGACTGCACGTGGTCGTTCCACTCCGCCAGCCGGTCCTGATCCGTGACGTACGCGAAGGTGGCCTCCACCGGCGAGCGCACGTCGACGGACTCGCTGAATCGACCCACAGAACCTCCCCTCCCACGCCAGCTGTCCACCCGTACGACACCCACCGGCCGGGGTTCTCGACAGCAACCGCAACCAGCCCGCGGCGGGCTATCCCATGCGCGCGACCCGGGAGGTGCCGAACCGGTCGGCCACCAGGGCCTTCAGGCCATCGGGGAAGCCCCGGCGCGCGGCCCGGTGGGACGGCACCAGCTCCAGCTGGGCGGCGGCGTCCCCGCCGAACGCGGCGGCGCAGCGCTCCGGCTCGGCGTTGGCGAGCGCCAGGATGGCGCCGGCGCAGCCGAGCGCGCCGGCCTGGAGCAGCAGCTGGGAGGAGCCGGTGTAGAGCCAGCCGCGGAAGCCGGCGCGCTCGGCGACCAGGCGCTCGGGGTCGGCGGAGGAGTCCTTGACGCCCTGCACCGGCAGCTCGGGCAGCAGCTCGAGCGGGATGCCGGGCGGCGAGGTCTGCGGGAAGTGGTAGGCGAGCACGGGCACGTCGCCGGCGGCGGTCGCCGCCTCGTAGTAGCGGCGCAGGTCGGCGCTGCCCGGCGGGGACAGCACCAGCAGCCCGTCGGCGCCGTGGTCGACGGCGGTGCGGGTCAGGGCGGCGGCCTGCCGGCGGGAGGGCGCGCCGGTGCCGGCCAGCACCGGGGTGCCGGACGGCACCGCCCGGCGGACCTCGGCCAGCAGCGCGGCCCGCTCCTCGGGCTCCAGCGCGGCGGCCTCGCCGGTGGAGCCGGCCACCACCACCGCGCGCATGCCCAGCTCCACCAGGGTGGCGGCGTGCTCGGCGGTGGCCTTGGCGTCCAGGCCGCCGTCGTCGTCGAACAGCGTCACCAGGGCCACGGCGACGCCGGTGAACAGCGGTGCGGTCATCGGACGCTCCCTTGCTCGTGCTCGTCGTCGGCTCGAAGCTCGTTGAGGTAGGCGCGGACGGCCTGCTCGATGCGGTCCACGGCGGCGCCGTAGGCGGGGTCGTCGTCGACCAGCCAGGGGTCGGGGATGCCGCGGGGGTCCAGCAGCCGGACGCGCCGGAGCAGCTCGGGCGGGAAGCGTTCGGCGAGCTGGCTGCGGTTCTGGTCGTCCATCACCAGGACGTCGTCGGCCCATTCCAGGTCGCCGGCGGTGACCTGGGCGGCGAGGTGCGCGGCCAGGTCGTAGCCGCGCCGGGCGGCGATGCGGGCCATGGCGGGGTGGGCGCGCCTGCCGACGTTCCAGTCCTGGGTGCCGCGGGAGCGGACCTCCACCCGCTCGGCCCCGAGCCGCCGGAGCACGGCCTCGGCGGTCGGTGACCGGCAGATGTTGCCGGTGCACACGACCAGGACGTGGCGGGAACGGGCCGGGTGGCTGCGCATGCCCCCATGGTAGGGACCGGCGGGGGACCTGATAGGCTCCGGGCCGGCTTGGGGGTCACGGAAGCCACCGGACCGCAACCCGCGGAGGTTCCCCCATGCCCTGGCGGCGCCGCCCCGGTCGTGCCTCGTCCGAACGGCCCTCGCCGTTTCGGGACGAGGCCGCCACCTTCGTCGGGATCATGCGCGAGCTGGCCCCGGAGGTGCAGCTCGACTACAGCCCGGCGAGCCTCCAGTCCCTGGAGGAGTTCATCGCGTCCCGGTTCGACCCGCCGGGCTCGGCCTTCGTCGGGGAGTCGCTGCCGGTCGGTGTGGGCTGCTACCTGGGCGAGGTGGTCATCCGCAACCTGGGCGGGCGCTGGAGCGCCGACGGCGCCGCCCACGTCGTCGGGGTCGGCGGGGTGGAGCGGACCTACCCGATCGGCAAGGCGCGCAAGCGCTTCGCCAACGGGCCGGAGGACAGCCTCGCCTGGTTCTACGAGGTCGTCGCGCGGCACGCCTGAGCTGCGGCGGCGCCGGTTGGCGCCACGCACGCCACCTGCGTAAACTAGCTGAAGGAAACATCAATGTTTCCAAAAGCTCTCGTATCACGGAAGGACCCCGCCATGTCCACGGGCGAGCGTGGCACCACCCGGGAGCGCATCCTGGTGCTCCTGCGCCGGCACGGGCGCCTGTCGGCCCCGCGCCTGGCCGAGCTGCTGGGGATCACCTCGGTCGGGGTCCGCCGGCACCTGCCCGTGCTGGAGCGGGACGGGCTGGTCGCCGCCACCGTCGAGAAGGCGCGGCGCGGCCGGCCGACCGCCGTCTACCGGCTCACCGACGCCGGCCTGGAGACCTTCCCCCGCCACTACGACCAGGTCGCCAGCGAGGCGCTGGCGTTCCTCAAGGACCGCGACGCCGCCACCCTGCGCCAGTTCCTGGCCTGGCGGAACGAGCGGCTGGCCGCCAGCTACGCGGGCCGCGTGGACGGCGCCACCCTGGACGAGCGGGCGCAGGCCCTGGCCGAGGTGCTCAACGAGCAGGGCTTCATGGCCGAGGTCGAGCCCGGGCGGGACGGGCTGCGGCTGTGCCAGCACAACTGCACCGTGGAGCACCTGGCCAGCGAGCTGCCCGACCTGTGCGCCTCCGAGGCCGAGCTGTTCGAGCGGCTGCTCGGCACCCCGGTCGAGCGGGAGGCCACCATGGTCGACGGCGCCGTCCGCTGCGTGACCCGCATCGACACCGCCACCCGCGGCAAACGCCCGCGCAGGGCGACCCCACCGTCCCCCACGCACCAGCCAATGAGGAGCCAAGCCTGATGGCAACCGACGCCCGCGACCTGACCCAGACTCCGGAGCGGATCAACCCCGTCCCCGAGAACGTGGACCTGGGCGCGTACAAGTACGGCTGGCACGACCCGGTCCGCTCGGTCTTCACCCCCAAGAAGGGCCTGTCCCACGAGGTCGTCGAGGAGATCTCGGCGATGAAGGGCGAGCCGGAGTGGATGCGGCGGTTCCGGCACAAGGCGCTCGACTACTTCCTGCGCCGCCCCATGCCGCAGTGGGGCGGGGACCTGGACCAGATCGACTTCGACAACATCTACTACTTCCTGCGCGCCACCGAGAAGCAGGCCGCCTCCTGGGAGGACCTGCCCGAGGACATCCGCAGCACCTACGACCGCCTCGGCATCCCCGAGGCGGAGAAGCAGCGGCTGATCGCCGGCGTGGCCGCGCAGTACGAGTCGGAGGTCGTCTACCACAAGGTCCGCGAGGACCTGGAGGCCCAGGGCGTGCTGTTCCTGGACACCGACTCGGCCCTGCGCGAGCACGAGGAGCTGTTCCGCGAGCACTGGGCCACGGTGATCCCGCCCAACGACAACAAGTTCGCGGCGCTGAACTCGGCGGTGTGGTCGGGCGGGTCGTTCATCTGGGTGCCCGAGGGCGTCCACGTGGAGATCCCGCTGCAGGCCTACTTCCGCATCAACTCCCAGAACATGGGCCAGTTCGAGCGGACGCTGATCATCGCCGAGCCGGGCTCCAGCGTGCACTACGTCGAGGGCTGCACCGCCCCGATCTACTCGTCGGACTCGCTGCACTCCGCGGTGGTCGAGATCATCGTCAAGCCGCACGCCAAGGTCCGCTACACGACCATCCAGAACTGGTCGAACAACGTCTACAACCTGGTGACCAAGCGGGCCGCGGCCTACGAGGGCGCCACCATGGAGTGGATCGACGGCAACATCGGCTCCAAGCTGACCATGAAGTACCCGGCGGTGCTGCTGCTGGGGGAGCACGCCCACGGCGAGATCCTCTCGGTCGCGTTCGCCGGCGACGGCCAGCACCAGGACGCCGGCGCCAAGCTGACCTTCGCGGCGCCCAACACCACCGGCCAGATCGTCTCCAAGTCGATCTCCCGGGACGGCGGCCGCACCTCCTACCGCGGCCTGGTCAAGGTCGAGGACGGCTCCCCCGGGGTGAAGGTCAACGTCCGCTGCGACGCGCTGCTGCTGGACGAGGAGTCGCGCTCCGACACCTACCCGTACACCGACGTCAAGGAGGAGGACGTCACCCTCGGCCACGAGGCGACGGTCTCCAAGATCGGTGACGACCAGCTGTTCTACCTCCGCTCGCGGGGCCTGACCGAGGCGGAGGCGACGGCGATGATCGTGCGCGGCTTCATCGAGCCGATCTCCAAGGAGCTGCCGATGGAGTACGCGCTCGAGCTGAACCGGCTGATCTCGCTGCAGATGGAAGGGGCGGTCGGGTAAGCGTGACCGCCAAGGCACCCATCTCCGACGACCCGCTGACCCTGAAGGCCCTCGACCAGGCGACGGTTGCCGCCTGGTCGCGGGCGCTGGGCGACCCCGACTGGCTGCGCGCCCGCCGGCTGGAGGCGCTGGCGGCCCTCGGCAAGCTCGACCGGCCGACCGGCCGGGAGGAGGCCTGGCGCTTCACCGACCCCCGCCGGGCCGGCCTGGACCGCCTGCCGATCCTGCGCCACAGCGGCCAGACCGCCGTGCCCGAGGAGGCCGCCGGGGTGCTCGCCGGCGAGCGCGACCTGGAGCCGGGCGGGCTGGTCACCACCGTGGACGGCGCCGGCGCCGGGGTGGAGCTGGCCGCCGACCTGGCCGGCCGCGGGGTGGTCCTCACCGACCTGCGCACCGCCGCGCGCGAGCACGCCGGCCTGGTCGAGCCGCGGTTCATGACCTCGGCCGCGCCGTTCGACGAGGACTGGTTCCTGGCGCTGCACGCCACCGTGGTCTCGGCCGGCACCTTCCTGTACGTGCCGCGCGGGGTCGAGGTGGCGGTGCCGCTCGGCGCCCTGTACCGCAGGACCCTGGCCGGGGCGAGCTTCGGGCACACGCTGGTGGTGGTCGAGCCGGAGGCGTCGCTGACCTTCGTGCAGCAGCACGGCTCGCCGGCGGGCCTGGACGGGCGCGCCTTCCACCACGGCGTCACCGAGCTGCTGGTGGGCGAACGCGCCCGCGTCCAGTTCCTGTCGCTGCAGGAGTGGGGCAGCGAGGCGGTCAACCACTTCGCCGTGCAGCGGGCGGTGGTCGGCCGGCAGGCGAGCTTCCGCTCGTTCGTGGTCACGCTCGGCGGCGGGGTCGTCCGGGTCGCCCCCGACGCGGTGCTCGCCGAGGGGTCGGAGACCGACTTCCTCGGCGCGGTGTTCGCCGACGCCGGCCAGCGCTTCGAGCACCGCGCCACCGTCACCCACGCCGAGCCGCACGCCCGCTCGACCCTGCTGTACAAGGCGGGCCTGCTCGGCGGGTCGCGCAACATCTTCAACGGCAACCTGATCATCAGCCCGGGGGCCAGGGGCTCCGACGCCGGCCAGACCATGCGCAACCTGGTCCTGTCGCGGCACGCCCACGCCGAGGCCAACCCATTCCTGGAGATCCTCAACTCCGACGTGCGGGCGGCCCACGCCGCCGCCACCGGCCGGGTCGACGACCTGCACCTGTTCTACCTGGAGTCGCGCGGCATCCCCCGCGAGCTGGCCAGGCGCCTGGTGGTGTTCGGCTTCTTCGAGGAGGTCCTCGCCCAGGTGAC
>DASQWY010000425.1:0-9078 GCA_035640005.1 Actinomycetes bacterium | reverse complement strand
TACGAGCACATGGAGGGCCGCCGCTTCCGCCACACCGCCCAGTTCCTGCGCTGGCGGCCCGACCGCGACCCGCGCTCCTGCACCTACGCGCAGCTGGAGGAGACTGCCAACTTCGACCTCGCCGAGGTCCTGGCGACCAGGACGACCTGATGGAAGTCGGCGACATCGTGCTCAGCGCCATCTCCGACGGGACCTTCGTCGCCCGCCCGGGCTACTTCGGTGACGACGCCACCGCCGAGGGCCACGGCGACCTGTTCGACCGCCGCGGCCAGGCGTGGCTCCCGATCGGCTGCTTCCTGGTCCGCACCCGGGACCGGTGCGTCCTGGTGGACGCGGGGATGGGGCCGACCTCCTTGTCCGCCGGCGACGAGGACGACCCCAGCCGCCTGTTCGGCGGTCAGCTCCCGGTCGGCCTCCGTGCCCTGGGGGTCGGGCTGGGCGACGTCACCGACGTCGTCTGCACCCACCTGCACCCCGACCACGTGGGGTGGCTGTACGACCTGGAGTCCAGGCCGAGCTTCCCGCGCGCGACCATCTGGTTGGGTGCGGGCGACTGGCGCCACTTCATCGAAGGACGCCAGGCCCCACTCATCCAGGCCCACGTCCACCAGGGGTTCCGCGGCCACGCCGGCGACGCCCGCCTGCGGCCGATCGACCGGGACACCACGGTCGCGCCGGGCATCACGGCCGTCCAGACGCCGGGACACACGCCCGGCCACCTTTGCGTCGTGGTCTCGTCCGGCGGCCAGCGGGCCATCCTGCTCGGCGACGCGGTCACCTGCCCGGTGCAGCTGGACGAGCCGACCTGGCACTCCATCGGCGACGTCGACCCCGACCTCGCCAACCGCACCCGCCAGCACCTCTGGCGCGAGCTCGAGGGCGAGGACGTCACCGGCGCGGGTGCGCACTTCCCGGAGCTCCGGTTCGGCCGCGTGCTCCAGGGCAATGGGAAGCGCTGGTGGACCTGATGCTCCCCGAGGTGGTGGTCTGATGCCGATGTCGGCCGCGGAGGTCCGCCGGGCGCTGCGGGAGCTCGACGACCTGCGCTACTCGGCCGGCGACCTGGACGAGGCGCTGCGCCGCATCGTGCTGGCCACCCACCGGCTGTTCGCCGTGGACGGCGCCGGCCTGATGCTGGTCGACCCGGACCAGCTGCTGCGCAACGTCGCCGTCTCCGACCGGCGCGTCGACCACCTGGAGGAGCTGCAGGTCCGGCACGGCGAGGGCCCCTGCGTGGACGCCTTCGAGGCGAAGACCCTGGTCGACGCGGAGGACCTGGCCCGGGAGCGGCGCTGGCCGTCGTTCTCCCCGGCGGCGGTCGAGCGAGGCCTGCAGGCGGTGCTGGCCAGCCCGATCCCCTACAACCGGCACGCCATCGGGGTGGTGGCGGTGTTCTCCGCCAGCGCGCATCCCTGGTCGCCAGAGGGCGAGCTGGCGCTGATCACCTTCACCGACCTGGCCGCCCTGTGCATCGCCAACACCATGCAGCGGGAGCAGCGCGGGGAGCTGGCCGAGCAGCTGCAGCGGGCGCTGGACGCGCGGGTGGTGATCGAGCAGGCCAAGGGCGCGCTGATGGCCCGCGAGGGCCTGAGCGAGCGGGACGCGTTCGAGCGGCTGCGCACGCAGGCGCGCCGCCAGCGCCGCCGGGTCGCCGACGTCGCCGCCGAGGTCGTGGCCGCCGCCCGCCGCCCCTGACCGGGCGGCGCTCAGGGACCGGGCGGCGCCTGCTCCAGCAGCCGGGCCAGGTCGACCAGGTCGTCGGCCACCAGCTCGACGTCCCCGCCGGCGGCCGGCGGCGCCGCCGGGCGGCGGGCCGGGCCGTGCTCCAGCGGCCGGTGGACCAGCGCGGTCCGCAGCCCGACCGCCCGGGCCGCGCGCAGGTCAGGCGGGTGGGCGGCGACCATCATGACCGCGGCGGGTGCCAGGCCGAGCAGCTCGGTCGCACGGCGGTAGACCGCCGGGTCGGGCTTGTAGCGGCCGGCCAGCTCCGCCGACAGGATCACGTCGAACGGCAGCTGGTTGTGCCTGGCCAGGTCCACCAGCAGCGCCACGTGCCCGTTGGACAGGGTGGCCAGCACGAACCGCCGCCGCAGCAGCTCCAGCCCGGCGCGGGCGTCCGGCCAGGCACGCAACCGGTGCCAGGCGGCCACCAGCCGCTCGCGGTCCTCGGCCCCGAGCGCCTCCAGCCCGTGCTCGGCCAGCGTCTCGGCCAGGGTGGCGCGGTGCAGCTCGTCCAGGGTGGCCCACGGCCGCCGGCCCTGGTTGACTGCGTCCAGCGCCGGCTGGTAGCGGGCCCGCCACCCGTCGGCGACCGCCTCCCAGTCGGCGGCGACGCCGCGCAGCACCCCCAGCGCCTGCCCCTCCGCCACGATCGAGCCGCGCCAGTCCACCACCGTCCCGAACACGTCGAAGGCCAGAGCCCGCACGCCCACCGGCACCACTGCCCGACCCGGCGTTCAGTCCGTGGAGGCGGTCGGTAGCGGCGCGGGCCGCTGGCCGCTCGCGGGCGGTGGGGGCCGCGGCGCGCCGAGCGACTTCCTCAGGTCCCTGGCCTTCAGCAGCCACGCGAGGCCGAATGCCCAGACCGAGACCACCTCCCCCACGTACAGCGGGGTGAGCTCCCAGACGGTGCCCTTCTCGAGCAGCCCGCCGACGGCCGCCCACAGCACCGCCAGGATGATCGCGACGCCGCAGAGGCGCACGCTCGCCCGCATCCCCCCCTTCTCGCGACGCGCGAACACGAAGCAGATCCCCGCGAGGCTGAGGATGAAGATCGCGGCGAAGCTGAAATGCACCCCGGCCACCAGCTTCTCGCCGAACTGCTGCTGGATCGCGGAGCATCCCGCGGGCATCGGCGTGGTGCCGCACCTCGGCGCGTCCGGCAGCAGCTGCGGCCGCGTGGTCGGGAAGAAGACAACCCCGAGCACCGCCAGGCCCGCCAGCAGGCTGAGCCGGAAGTCCCAGGTCTTGGGCTCTCCCGACAGGTAGGTCGCCAGGAAGAACCCGGTCACGCAGAGACCGGCCACGAACAGGTCGCGCATCGAGGTGTGGTAGTAGGCGCTGAGCGACCCGCGCACGTGCACGCCACCTCTGAGGAACGCGGCCTCGCCGACGATGAAGACGAACGGCAGCACGATTCCGAGGATCCCGATGACCGCCCGGCTCACCAGGTACGACAGGGCATAGAGCACGTTCGGATCGGTGTGGTCCCGCAGGTCGTCGGGACGGGGAATCGTCTGGCTGGCGTAGATGCCCATGATTCCTCCTGGTCCGTGGGGCGGTTGAGTATCGCAAACCGGATCTCCCACCGCTGTGCCAGGGGCTACGGATCCCCCGTGACCGGGGTCACCGGCGCAGCCACAGCACCACCTGGGTCGGCTGCATGGTCTGGTCGACCACGGTCAGCAGCTCGCCGCGCAGCGCGTCCAGGTCGACCTGCTGACGCAGCCGGGCGCTGAACCGCTCGATGGTCTTGGCGGCGTCGTAGCGGCGGCGGTCGAAACGCCGGTCGACCAGGCCCTGGACGCGCCGGCGGGCGGGCTGGAAGACCGCGGCCAGCGCCAGGGTCGCCCCGGCGACGACCAGGCTGCGGTTCTGGCCGAGCAGCTGACCGAGGCCGAGGACGACCCCGGCGTAGGCGCCGCCGAGCAGGACGGTGAGCAGGCCGTAGGTGAGCGTGCGGCTGATGATCCGGTCGAGGTCGTAGAGCCGGTAGCGCAGCACCGCCGCGGCGACCGTCAGCGGTACCAGGGCGACGAAGATGCCGGTGAACCAGTCGCGCACGGGCACGTTCCCGGTCGCCACCCCAGCCACGGTGCCGACCACCGCGAGCGCGGCCACCCCGGCCCCCAGGGCGACCCAGCGGAGCTGCTGGCGCTCCACACCGCCGGCGCGGCGGAAGCGCAGCACCATCGCCAGGGCCGCGACGGGGACGGCAAGACCGGTCACCGCGACGGCCAGGGCGCCGACCACCGAGGACCACCACCCGGTGAGGGCGGGGATCGCCAGCGGGTTGGAGATCGACTGGTAGGGCGGGTCCAACGATCCGCGCACCAACACGGCCAACACCAGGAACAGGGCCGGCCCGGCCGCCGCGGCCCAGGCCCACCAGCGCCAGCGGCGCGACGGCAGGGACCCGGTCGGCGTCAACAGCAGGATGAAGCCGAGCAGGGCCGGCCAGGGGATGGCGCCGTGGTCGGCGTACACCGCGACGTAGCCGGCGGCCGGCAGCGCACCGGGCCGGGCCAGGAGCCCGTAGCGCGCGTACCCGTCGGCCACACCGGAGGCCACCACCGTGAGCCCCAGGGCCAGCAGCAGCCAGCCGACCGGGTGGCGAGGCCGGCGGCTGGCCAGCACCCCGCCGGCCGTCATGGCGCTGAGGATCGCCAGCACGTAGGGAACGGCGCTGGCGGTGAACTGGAGCAGGTCGGTCCGGCCCGCCTGGCGGAGCAGGTGGTCGAACCACAGGCCGGCGGCGATCCCGGCCACGGCCAGTCCCCACAGCGCCCACGCCAGGCCGGCCGGCCAGCGGCGCGGCCGGGCTCCTCGGGCGGCAGGGGTCATCGCCATGACCGCGCCAGTGTGGCCGGCCGGCGTCTCGGCAGCGTTACGGACGGCGGTTACCCTCCGCGCGCTCTTGCCCGCCGCGCTCAGCCGCGGCTCATCGCGGTGGCCACGCAGGCCTCGTTGCCCTCGGCGTCGGCCAGCACCCACCACGCCGGCGCGTGCTCGTCGGTGACCAGGCGCCCGCCGGAGGCGATCGCCGCCGCGATCCGCGCCTCGGCCTGCTCGTACGGCACCCAGACGTCGATGTGGATCCGGTTGCGCTGCGGGCGCGGCGCGTCCATCTGCTGGAACCAGAACGACGCCCCGCGGCCGCGCGGGTCGACCAGGTCCTCCTCGGGCGTGTCGCTGCGTTCGCGGTAGCCGAGCACGGCACGCCAGAACGGCAGCACCTCGGGAATGACGAGCGCGTCGATGGTTACCTGGACGGTCTGCACCTCGGAGGGGTCGGCGGGCACGCCCAGCCGGCGCGCCACCGCCGAGACCTGCCGGGCCAGCTCGACGTCGCGCTGGCTCAGCCCGAAGTAGCCGTCGGTGACCGTGATCAGCCGCACGGTCACGCCCCCGTGGCGCAGGTCGACGTCGGGGTGGTGGTCGTCGAGGCCGGCCAGCTCGCCGATGGCGTCGACCAGCCGGGCGCCGGCCGCGAACGACCCGGTGCGGAAGTAGGCGCAGGTCCCCTCGCCCACCACCCGCCAGTCCTCGACGCCGTCGGCCTCGTGGAACTGCCGTGGCGTGATCGGCTCGGTCATGCGCTCGAACCTAGCACGGTGAGCGGACACCCTCTCCAGGTGGAGCCGCCCGCCCGAGTGCGCTAGCGCCACAGCCAGCGCCGCTTGGGTGGCGGCTTCCCGCTCAACGCCCGCCCGATGATCGCCGCCCGCTCCTCCTGGCTGAGCTCTCGCTTGGGCGGTCGTTGCCTCGGCACCATCGGCAGCATGCCCGGGCGGGCGGCCGGCTCGGCGTTGGCCGGCCCGGCACGGCGAACCTGCAGGGCCTGCAGGGCGTGCTCCAGCGTCTGGAGCAGGTGTGCCCGCTCGGCGGCCAGGTCCTCGGCGGCCTGCCGGCGGATGCGCTCGACCTCCAAGGCGTGCTCGAGCTCCCGAACGCGGTCATCAGCGTCGTGGTCCGCCGTTCGCCGGTGGGGCCGCAGACCGGCCCGGAGCAGGTCGTCAGCTGGGATCCGCCATTGCCCGCGCTGGCCGGGGACGGGGCTCGGCCGCTGCTGGGCGTTCGGGAAGCGCCCGGCCGCCAGGTGGCGGCGAATCGTGGAGGCCGACACCCCGCACTGCTGGGCCGCCTCGCTGATCGTCAGGGCCGGCCGTGGCCGCGGGCGGACCGGGTCGAGCGGTTCCCGTTCGGGGTGGTCATCGCTCTGGTCGTGGCCGCCGGGGTGCTGCTCGCTGCGCATACCCGAAGTTTGTCACGCTCTGCGGCGCGCAGGGTCGCCCACGGCGCGGGTCAGAGGCAAGAGCCTGCATATGCGGTGCACATACTCTGGAGTCACTGAACCAAGGGCTACACAGAAGTGGAACCAAGCCTCAACGTATTGAGTTAGCGGGGCAGGATCGTCGCGCCGGAGCGGGAGACGATTTCCTGGAGCGCGGCGACGTGTTGGTCGAAGGCGGCGCGCCCGGCGGGGGTGAGCCTGGCCGAGGTGCGGGGACGCTTGCCGACGAACCCTTTGCGGATCTGCACGTAGCCGGCCTCCTCCAGGATGGTCAGCTGCTTGGACAGCGCGGAGTCCGACAGTCCCAGGCGGTCGCGGATGAACCTGAAGTCTGCCCACTGCGAGGCGGCCAGCAGGGAGACGATCCCCAGGCGGGTGGGTGCATGGATGAGCTCGTCGAAGCGGGCGGCGCTCATCGAGGCTGCCCGGCGCGGTTGGCGAGCATGATCCGGTACAGCAGCCGCATCAGGCGTGGACCGCCCAGGCCCATCCCAAGGCCGCCGGCCAGGCATGCCAGGGTGGCCGGGTGGGGCACGCCGGTGGCCCGCAGGGTGAAGGCGATCCCGAGGGTGATCCCGACGATGAAGGCCACAAAGCCCAGGATCGCGGCCACCCCGCGGCCATCGAGCAGCCGGTTGCGGAGCTGGGCGTGGCGGAAGGCGTTGGCGAGGACCCAGCCGGTGGCCGCGAGGACGCCGAGCACGAACGCGGCGACGGCGGTGCCGATCGCGGCGGGGGTGTGGGCGTCGACGCCGGCGGCCAGGACCACCATCAGCGCGCCGATGGCCCACCAGTACCAGCTGGGCAGGACGGCCAGGTCGATGACCTGTTGCTGGCGGTGGCGGATCTCGGTCAGCGCCTGGGCGGCGTCCTCGGGGCGGAGCTGCTCGTTCACGACACCCTCCTTGCCTGGTACGATAGTACTTGCCTGTTAGGAAACATACTACTGACTTTCCAATCTGGCAAGTACTTTCTTATTGAGATAGCGGGGTTGCTGGTCAGTGCCCGGGATGGCAGGGTCGGCCACGAGCGGCGTCGGCGCTCGCAGCAGTCGGGCCAGCAGCTCGAGGGGATCGCGGTGCTGCTGGGTGGCGGTGCGCACCACGCTGGTGAGGACCGGCCAGACCTCGGCGCCTGCCAGGTGCGGTTGCCGCCCCAGCTCTTGCGGGTGACCACGGCGGGGCGCATGGCCTGCTCGGCGCGCCAGTTGGTGCCTGCACGCCGGGCAGCCGGCCCATCCGCCGTCAAAGACCCGCTATCTCAATACGCTTCAACTATCCCAGTTTGGATTACCCGCCCGTCCCGCGAAGGGCGAGCGGGTGCGACTCCCCGGTCGTCGAGTCCCAGGTCGACCCGACGGCGAGCAACGTGCTTGGCTCGGCGGCCGTCAGGGCCGGCAGGAAGGCGTTGGGGGCGCTGCTCGGCGTCGGTGCCTTTGTGACGGTCCAGCCCGAACCTCGCCAGTTGGCCACTCGTGGCTGCCCGGAGCTGTCAAGGCCCGTCGCCCAGATATCGGTGGCCGATAGCGCCGTGATCGAGCTGAGCGACGCAAGTCCCGGTGCCGGCGCCTCGTTCCAGGTGGTTCCCCCCCAGCGAAGCACGACCGCGCGATTGCTTCCGCCGATGCCGTTCGTGTACCCGACCGCCCACACGTCGGCGGGCGACAGCTCGACGACGTCGCTGAGGACTGTCTGGGCATGGGCGGCGTCGCCGAAGTCAGGCGTCGAGGTCCGACTCCAGGAGCTGCCGTTCCAATGCATCGCCAGCGAGTGGCGCGCGCGGTTGCCGTAGGGGAGATCCCGGAAGTAGCCAACCGCCCAGACGTCGCTCGTCGACGAGCCCGTGGCAGCCAGCAGCGTGCTGTCCCGCGTACCAGGGCTCGGGGTGGCCACCGGCGTCCAGGCCGACCCGTTCCAGTGGAGGGCGAGCGTCCTGCCGATCGCGCTCGACCCGGCATTGCCGACCGCCCAGGCATCCGTGGAGGAGATCGCCGTGACGTCGTTCAACGAGCTCACCTCGTCACCGGAGCTTGGAACCCCCGTCCTGCTCCACACCGTGCCGTCCCACTGCAGCGCGACTCCGACGCTGTCGGTCGTCGAACCGAACATGGTGGAGGTTCCCACCGCGAACGCGTTGCTCGTCGATGTCGCGTCGACCCCGTTCAGGCCCGCGGAGTGTTGGCGTTGCTGTGGTCGACGATGTCGGGGCTCGGGACGATGCTCCAGCCCGTGCCGTTCCAGCGTTCGACCAGCCCGTTGCCGCTGGTCCCGACGGCCCAGCCGTCCGTCGTGGACAGCGCGACGACGCCCACGAGGGCGCTGCGCGTCCCCACGGCCTGGCTCGGCACGATCGACCAGGTGGCGGCCGGCGGCTTTGCGGCGAGTGCCGGGGCGGCGAGCGACGGCCCGAAGGCGGCGAAGAGGGTGAGCGTGAGGATTACCGGGGCGATTCGTCGCCTCATGTCCTCCTCCAAGGGGCTGCCTGAGCCCTATGACCTGTGGAGGTGGCGGGATTTGAACCCGCGACTTCTTCCGTGCGAGATCCAACGGCAAACTACATCGCTGTAATCTCGAAGGATCGCAGATCGCAACAGATCACAGGAAACCGCAGCTCAAGGCCCGTCCGACCATGACGGGGAAGTCGTGATCTCTCATGATCTCCGGGCAGGTTCCTCGATCCCTGACCGGGCCGATTGCTGCCCGTCTGCTGCCCGCGACACCCTGTCGGCCTCCGGCGGGTTGTGCGCAAGGACGACCATGCGCACGTGCGCGAAGCTCGAGGCCGCGGCAGCAGCTCCGCCTTCATCCTCGAACGTCTGTTCGATAAGCTGCTGCGGTGGGGACTTGGCAGGACCCGGACCTGGGCCGGCCGATCGCGGCGCCGCTGGAGCGGTGCGCGGAGCTGCTCGGCGTCGACCTGGGCACCGTTCGCGAGCTGGCCGCTAAGGTCGAGCCCTACGTCCGGGCCGACGGCACCAGGATCTGGAGCCTGATGCAGCTGGAACGCCAGCTCCGACCCGAGGCGTACGGGCGGCGGCGTGGCGGCTACCTCGACCGTCGACGAAC
>DASQWY010000424.1:0-9104 GCA_035640005.1 Actinomycetes bacterium | reverse complement strand
CTGGACCACGCCGACCGGCCCGTACGCGGCGGCGACCACGTCGCCGATCCGTTGGCGGACGCGGTCACCGACCACCGGGCCGAACCAGCCGGCCGCGGCGGCCTCCTCCCCGGGCAGCACCCACATCGCGTGGCCGAGCAGCGCCCGCCAGGCGGCCAGCACGTCGGCGGCGGCCCCGCGCGCCGCGTGGACGTGGCGGGCGCGCGCCTCCCCGGCCAGCAGCCGCACCCCGGCGGCCAGGTCCGGCTGGTCGGCCAGGTCCAGCCGCTGCTCGGCGCGCAGGTCGACCATGCCGTGGTCGCCGGTGACGACCAGGGCGGCGTCCGCCGGCAGCCGCTCGAATACGTGCCGGGCGAGCCGGTCGACTTGGGCCAGCTCCAGTCGCCAGGCCTCGCTGGCGACCCCGCGGACGTGCCCGGTGCGGTCCAGGCCGCCGTGGTAGGCGTACACCAGGCTGCGCCGCCCCTGCTGCAGGCCGCGCAGCGACCCGGCCGCCAGGTCCCCGAGCGAGAAGGTGCGCCAGTAGGCGCCGCCGCGCAGCACCGCCCGGGTGAAGCCGGAGCTGGCGTACTCGCCGCCGCCGGCCAGCGTCACCGCCACGCCGTCGGCCACGGCCCGCTCGAACGCGGTCGCCTCTGGCTGCAGCCGCTCGGGCACCACCCGGTCGCGCAGGTCGCGGTCGCCGCCGCCCAGCCCGTAGGGCGCCCAGCGCAGGCAGTTGAAGGCCCGGTCCATGCCGGGCAGGGCGATTGTGTAGCCGACCAGGCCGTGCTCGCCCGGCGGGCGGCCGGTGCCGACGGAGGCGAGGCTGGTGGCGGTGGTGGCGGGGAAGCCGGCGGTGAGCGGCGCGCCCCGCTCGGCCGCGGCCGCCAGGAACGGCGCGGCCTTGCGGGCCGCCAGCAACGCCTCCCAGCCGAGCCCGTCCACCAGCAGCAGGCACGCCCGCCGCAGCGGATCGATCCCCAGGGGGTTGGCGAACCCGGGCACGTCCAGCGCGGCCAGCAGCGACGGCACCAGGTCGGCCAGGGACGCCTCGCCGTAGCGGGGCAGCGGAGGGGCGGGCGCGGCCCGCCGGGCGGCCGTGGTCATGGCCGGCAGGGTACCGGCCGGCGGCGGCGCCCGATACTCCGGTACTCCGGCCGCGTTCGTACACTGGGACCGTCAGCGGCTCCCGAGGAAAGGCGATCCGACATGCCCGAGGTGACCAGGACCGAGCAGGAGTGGCGCGAGCGGCTCACCCCCGAGCAGTACCGGGTGCTGCGGGAGAAGGGCACCGAGCCGCCGTTCACCGGCAAGTACACCTACAGCAAGGACGACGGCGTCTACCGCTGCGCCGCCTGCGGCGCCGAGCTGTTCCGCTCCACCGCCAAGTTCGACTCCGGCACCGGCTGGCCGAGCTTCGCCGAACCCGCCAACGCCGAAGGGGTGGAGCTGCACCCCGACCACAGCCACGGCATGGTCCGCACCGAGGTCACCTGCCGCCGCTGCGGCAGCCACCTGGGGCACGTGTTCGGGGACGGCCCGGCCCCGAACGGCCAGCGGTACTGCATCAACAGCCTGGCGCTGGAGCTGGACACGGGGACCTGACCGCCAGGCGCGGGCCGTCACTCGGGCCGCTTGGACGACGGCTCGGCCCGCGGCGGCAGCATGGCGGTGCGGCCCTCGGGGTCGTCGGGGCTGCGGTGGCGAGGGCGGACGGGCTCCACCAGCTCGTCGGCGCGCAGGTGCAGGCTGCGCCGCTCACCCGACCAGGGCGCCGGGACCGCCACCAGCCGGTCGGCCAGCAGGTAGGCGGCCGCCTCGTAGTTCACCCGCCAGCCGCGGAAGTGGCGCCAGGCCTCCTCCTGCGAGCGCTCCATCGGGAACCCGACGGCCTGCAGGCGGTCGAGCCCCTCCTGGAACTCCTCGTAGGTGAGCACGATCGGCGCGTCAGGCAGAGGGTCGGTGGGCAGCTCCACCCGGTAGACGCCGGCCAGCGCGCGCAGCCCGAGGAAGCCGGTGCGCAGGCAGTGCCGGGCCGCCGACGGCGCCCGGCTCGGGACCAGCGCCAGGTACAGGGCGGCGGCGTCCAGCACCGCCAGCAGGCTGACCACCCAGGAGCGCAGCGGGTAGGGCGAGCGGAACGACAGCAGCCACGGGTAGTTCACGTGGCTCTCGGTGAGGTCGGCGGCCCACCGCTCCCAGTCGTTGAAGAACGGTCCGAGCGAGTCGAGGCTGCCGATGAGCTGTTCGCGGGCGAGCAGCTCCACGCCCCAGGCGGGCTCCCCCGCGCGGCTCTCCAGCATGTTGACCAGGGTCTCGCGGCGGTTGTAGGCGCCGTAGATGGTGGGCAGGTAGCCGATCTGGAGGGCGACCACCACCAGGCCGGTGGCCGCGGCGACGAACGTCACGGCAGTGGCGCCCTGCCTGGGCGAGGAGGCCAGGCCGAGGGTGAACAGCGACGAGCCGGACAGGCGCAGCGCGGCCGTGAAGCCGCCGCTGGTGAGCGGCAGGAACACCAGCGCGTAGCCGAGCAGCAACAGCAGGAGCCAGGCGCCGAGCAGGGCGAGCAGCGATACCGGACCGAGCAGGCCGAGCAGGCGGTCCTTGGACTCGTAGCGCCGCATCCGGCCGGCGGCGGCCACGAACGGCCGCTTTACCACCCGCCAGACCATGTAGGAGATGACGGAGTGGACGCCCTTGGGCAGCACGATCGTGCCGACCACGCTGCTGAACGTCGCGCCGACGATCACCAGGCCGAGCACGAACCCGGCCCACCTGCCCAGTCCGGCCATGCCTCCTCCGGTGCCGCGCGTCCCAGGGTGTCACCAGACAGGGTACGGGCCACCAGGCGGGTGGCGTCCGGATAGGATGCGCCCCGACCGAAACCGGAGGGACCTGCGCGTGGCCGACGAGCCCACCTACAACGTCCTCAAGACCTGGGCGTCCGACGACTGGGGCCTGTACGGACGCGGCGACGAGCTGCTCAGCCGCGCGCTCGCCCGCCACCCGCGGGTCGGGCGGGTGTTCCACGTGCAACCACCGCTGGACCCGGCCGAGCTGCGCAGCCGCTTCCGCGACCCCCGCTGGGAGCAGGACATGGCAGGGCAGCTGCGCCGCTTCAACGGGGCCGAGGACGACGGGGTGTTCCTGTTCACCCCGGCGGTGCGCAGGGACCGGCCGCACGCCGCGCTGGACGGCACCATCGAGATGCTCGAACGCCAGCAGGCGTTCGCCGGGCCGCTAATGATGCT
The DNA here is from genome assembly GCA_035640005.1 of Actinomycetes bacterium. Taxonomy (GTDB): domain Bacteria; phylum Actinomycetota; class CALGFH01; order CALGFH01; family CALGFH01; genus DASQWY01. The sequence continues at coordinate 5,871 of DASQWY010000424.1, read as the reverse complement.
GCACGCGCTCGCCCACCCGTTCGGGGTGGAGCTGGCCGGCCGGCTGGGCGGCCGCGGCGTCACCCGGGTGGCGCTGGTCCGCCGCGACGGCCGCGCCGCCTACCCCGACGACGCCGACGAGCGCCAGGCCCTGGACGACATCTACCGCGCCCAGATCCCCCCGGCCGACCTGGTCTGGGCGGGCACCAAGGAGCTGGTCGAGGAGTTCCGGGAGCTGAACCCCCGCACCGTGCTGCACCCGGTCGGCGCCGACCAGGGCCTGGCCGGCGGCACGCCCGCCCAGGAGCTGGCCGACCTGCCCCGGCCGCTGGTGATCTACGCCGGCTCGATGCGCGCCTACCTCAACGTCGGGCTCATCCGCGGCACCGCCGAGCGGCTCGGCGAAGCCAGCTTCGTGTTCGTCGGGCCCGCCGCCGACTTCCTGGCGCCGCTGGTGTCGGGGCTGCGCAACGTCCACGTGATCGGGCCGCGGCCGTACGGCCTGCTGGCCGACTACCTGGCGGCCGCCGACGTCGCCATCGCCCCGCACCAGGTCGCGCCGGCCACCCGGGCGGTGGTCCCAGAGAAGCTGTTCGGCTACCTGGCCGCCGGCCTGCCGGTGGTCACCACCGCCGTCGCCGGCGCCGAGGAGCTGCGCCGGCTGGTCTGGATCGCCCGCGACCCCTCCGAGTTCGCCAGGGCGATCCAGGGGGCGCTGAAGCGGGACCGGGAGCGGCGCCGCGCCTACCGGCAGGCGGCGGTGGCCCCGCTGTCCTGGGACGAGGTCGCCGCCCACACGCTGGCCAGCGTCGACGCGGTCCGCGCCAGCGCCGAGCTGCCGGCCGCGCCGGAGCTGCGCATCCCCGCGATCCCCGGGTTCCTGGCCCGGTAGGGGCCGACCGTCGCCATTGGAACGCCGGTCAAGTAGCCAGTTGCGCGGTGATTTCGCGGTCGCCGGGGGGGCGCGCAATGTTCGCCGCTGCGTTCATGGCGCGGCGCTGCATGCGGCGCCGGCTTCATGACCGGCGTTCCAGGAGATGGCATGCTGGAGGCCGAGCGACACGAGGAGCCCACGTGCCCGACGACCAAGCCGACGACCGGCCCGAGTGGCTGATCCGGTCCACTAGTCCCCCCACAACCTGCTACCGGCACCCGGACCGCCAGACCGGGCTGCGCTGCTCGCGCTGCGACCGGCCGATCTGCGGCGAGTGCGCCAACCCGGCCCCGGTCGGCCAGCTGTGCCCGGACGACGCCCGCTCCCGGGTCCGCGCCCGCGGCCTGCCCGACCAGCAGCGACCGGTCGCCACCATGACCCTGCTCGGCGTCAACACCGTGCTGCTGCTGGTGGAGGCGGCCATGTCCGGCGGCGCGGCCGGCCTGCTGGACCCCTCTGCCAGGGCGCTGTGCCGGCTGGGGGCGCTGAACGCCGCCGCCATCGCCGAGTCCGGCCAGTGGTGGCGGCTGCTGACCGTCATGGTGCTGCACGCCGGCATCATCCACTGGGCGTTCAACAGCTACGCCCTGTGGATCTTCGGACCGACCCTGGAGCAGCTGCTGGGCCGCGCCCGCTTCCTCGCCCTCTACATCGGCTCCGGGTTCCTGGGCGGCGCGGCCAGCTTCGCCTTCCGCCACACCCAGCTGGGCGTCGGCGCCTCCGGCGCCATCTTCGGACTGCTCGGCGCCCTGATGGCGTTCTTCTTCCGGCGCCGGCGGCAGGGCGGCTCCATGCCCTTCCAGAACCTGCTGCTGGTGCTGCTCATCAACGTGTTCCTGGCGACCCGGATCGCCAACGTCGACAACCTCGCCCACCTCGGCGGCTTCGTCGGCGGCCTGGCCGCCATGGTGCTGCTGGAGGCCATCCCCGCCCGCAGCGGCTGGCGCTCGGCCGCGCTGGCGCTGCCGTTCGTGGCCGGCATCGCCCTCACCGTCGCCGGCATCGCCAGCTTCCAGCCGGCCGGCGCGCTCACCTGCGTCGGCGCCTAGCGCCGCTCGGGGGCCTGGTGCGCCTTGCTGCGCAGGTACAGGGCGTTGCCCATGCCGATGAGGAACGGGTCGGCCAGGGCCAGCAGGATCGCCGCCGCGGCGGTGGCGGCGAACGGCAGCGGCAGCCCCGCCTCGACCAGCCCCGCCGCCTGCACCAGCCCGATCAGCAGGCACAGCGGGAAGTTGCCGGCCGCCACCCGGTGCGACAGGGCCGCCGCGCGCCGCACCACCCGCTGGCCGTCCAGCACCACCCACTGCTCGATCACCGCCAGGAAGGCCAGGGCGAACCCGAACAGCGGCCATAGGCCGATCGACAGCTTCGTCTGCTGGGTGCGGGTGAGCGTGTCGCCCTGGGGCGTGCCGAACAGCAGCAGGCCGACCACCAGCGCGGCCACCAGGTAGACCGCGCGCAGCAGCCCGGCGCGCACGCCCGGCCAGATCGAGCGGCGCATCGCCTGGACCGCCTCGGCGGCCGGGGTCGGCTCGGGAGCCAGCGCCCCGGCCAGCCAGGCGACCAGGAACAGCTCCAGCAGCAGGCTCACCGCCAGCAGCACCGCCGCGAACAGGCCGGCGACCAGCGCGTTCCCGGTGGACGGCAGGAACACCGGCAGGCCGCCGACGGCCACCGACAGCACGGCGGCCACCGGCCGCCGCCGGTACTGGCGCCAGGCGTCGAGCAGGACGGATCCGCGCACGGGCCTATCCTACGGGGCGGACCGCCGAGCAACGGAGCCGCCGATGACCTCCCCGACCCAAGCCGTCCGCCTCACCACCCTCTCCCACGGCGCCGGCTGCGCCTGCAAGCTGCCGCTCGCCGCCCTCGAACGGCTGATGGGCGCCGTCGGCCCCGGCCTGGCCGCCGGCCGCACCGCCGACCTGCTGGTCGGCGCGGCCGAGGGCGACGACGCGGCCGTGCTGCGGCTCGACGGCCGGCGGGCGCTGGTGCTCACCACCGACTTCTTCACCCCGATCGTGGACGACGCCCGCGACTGGGGCCGGGTCGCGGCCGCCAACGCCCTCTCCGACGTGTACGCCATGGGCGGCCGGCCGCTACTGGCCCTGAACCTGGTCGCCTGGCCGGCCGCCACCCTGCCGCTGGAGCTGCTGGCCGAGGTGCTGGAGGGCGGCGCGGAGGTGGCCGGCGCCGCCGGCTGCCCGGTGGTCGGCGGCCACTCGATCGACGACCCGGAGCCGAAGTACGGGCTGGCCGTGGTCGGGCTGGCCGACCCGGAGCGGCTGCTGCGCCTGGACCGCGCCCGGCCCGGGGACCAGCTGGTGCTGACCAAGCCGCTCGGTACCGGGGTGGTGGCCACCGCGGTCAAGCGGGGCAGCCCCGACCCCGAGGTGGTCGCCGCCGCGGTGGCCTCCATGACCGCGCTCAACCAGGACGCCGCCGAGGCCGCCCTGGCCGCCGGGGTGGTGGCCGCGACCGACGTGACCGGCTTCGGGCTGCTGGGCCACCTGCAACGGATGGTCCGGGCGAGCGGGGTCGCCGCCGAGGTCGACGCCGCCCGGGCGCCGTTCCTGCCCGGCGCCGCCCAGCTGGCCGCCGCCGGGTTCGTGCCCGGCGGCACCCGCAACAACCAGCAGCACCTGGCCGCCACCGTCGAGCTGGAGCCCGGCCTGCCGCCGGTGGTGGCCACCCTGCTGCACGACGCGCAGACCTCCGGCGGCCTGCTGCTGGCGGTCGCCCCCGAGCGGCTGGCCGGGCTCCTCGGCGACCTGCGCCACCGGGGCTTGCAGCCGGCCTTGGTCGGCCGGGTGCTCGAGGGTAGTGCTGGCCGCGTCAGGGTGCGGCGGCTCCCACCGGGCTGACCGGCTCCGCGGCGTCTCGTCCGCGAAGGGCGCCGATGCTACGCTCGGAACACCAGGCCGTCCCGGCGCGTTGGCAGCTGGGAAGGCGCAGGCGACCTCGGGGGAGCGATGCTGGCGATCGACCAGGACGGCTACCAGGCCCTGGTGGCGCACGCCCGGGCCGAGCTGCCCAACGAGGCCTGCGCGTTGCTGGCCGGCGGCGACCGGGTCGAGCGGATCTTCCCGGTGCCGAACGCCGAGGCGAGCCCCACCATGTACGTCATCGACCCGCGCGACTACCTGCGGGCCGAGGAGGAATGGGACCGCCACGGCTGGGAGCTGAAGGCCGTGTTCCACTCCCACGTCGCCACCGACGCCTACCCGTCGCGTACCGACGTCGGCCTGGCGCTGCCCGGGGTCACCTACCTGATCCTGTCGCTGGCCGACCCCGACACGCCGCTGCTGCGCGGCTTCCGCATCCAGGACGGCCACGTCAGCGAGGAGCCGGTCCGGGTCCTCGCCGACGGCGGCCGGGTGCCCGGATGACGCCGGCCCGGCCGCCCGCCGACGGCCTCGCCTCCCCGGTCTGGCACCGGCAGGGCCCGGCCGCCCGCTACGGGCGATGTCGGCGCCGCCCCGCCGGACGCGGCTGACGGCGCCCGGCCAGCCACCTTCCCGTGACCACCCAGGGGGCCAGCATGCCTGTCGAAGTCCGCATCCCAACGATCCTCCGCAAATACACCGACGGTGCCAAGACGGTGGACGCTGACGGCGCCACCGTCCGCGAGCTGCTCGGCGACCTCGACCGCCGCCACCCGGGGATCGGCGGCCAGCTGCTGGACGGCGAGGGCTCGCTGCACCGCTTCGTCAACGTCTACGTCAACGACGAGGACGTCCGCTTCCTCGGCGCGCTGGACGCCAAGGTCGGCGAGGGCGACGTGGTGGCGATCCTGCCGGCCGTCGCCGGGGGGTAGAAGAGGCCGAGATGCGCTACGAGGACCTGGTCGACGCGATCGGCAACACGCCGCTGGTCGGCCTGCCCGCCACCAGCCCACGGCCGAGCGTGCGGCTGTGGGCCAAGCTGGAGGGCAACAACCCCACCGGCAGCGTCAAGGACCGCATCGCCAGGGCGATGGTCGACGACGCCGAGAAGACCGGCCGGCTGGCGCCCGGCGCGACCCTGCTGGAGCCGTCCAGCGGCAACACCGGCATCGCGCTGGCCCTGGTCGCCCGTCTGCGCGGCTACCGGCTGGTGGTGGTCATGCCCGAGAACACCTCCGTCGAGCGGCGCCAGCTGCTGGCCCTGTACGGCGCCCAGGTGGTGCTGTCGCCGGCCGAGGGCGGCTCCAACGGGGCCATCGCCCGCGCCGAGGAGCTGGCCAGGGACCACCCCGACTGGGTGCTGCTGTACCAGTACGGCAACCAGGCCAACGTCACCGCCCACTACGAGACCACCGGCCCGGAGATCTGGCGGGACCTGCCCGAGGTGACCCACTTCGTCGCCGGGCTCGGCACCAGCGGCACCCTCATGGGCGTCGGCCGCTACCTCAAGCAGCAGAACCCGGCCGTCCAGCTGATCGCCGCCGAGCCCGAGTACGGCGACCTGGTCTACGGGCTCCGCAACCTGGACGAGGGGTTCGTGCCGCCGATCTTCGACCCGACGCTGCTGGACCGGCGCATCAAGGTCGGCTCACACGACGCCCTGCGCCGCACCCGCGAGCTGGCCGCCACCGAGGGGATCTTCGCCGGCATCTCCACCGGCGCGGTGCTGCACGTCGCCCTGCGGGTCGCCGACGTGCTCCCCGCCGGCGACGTGGTGATCCTCGCCCCGGACGGCGGCTGGAAGTACCTGTCCACCGGCGCCTACGGCGCCGACCCCGCGGCCGCCGAGGCCGGCCTGCGCGGCCAGCTGTGGGCATGATCGGCCGCCGTGCGGCGGCTGGGGTATCGTCCGGGAAATGGATCCTCGACCCATCGGCATCTTCGACTCCGGCGTCGGCGGCCTGACCGTCGCCCGGGCGATCATCGACCTGCTGCCGCACGAGTCCGTCGTCTACTACGGCGACACCGCCCGCGGGCCCTACGGGCCCCGCTCCCTGCCGCAGGTCCGCCGCT
>DASQWY010000423.1:0-8772 GCA_035640005.1 Actinomycetes bacterium | reverse complement strand
GGCCGCCGCCATCTGCCGCCATAGCGCCGGGCACGGCCGGTCCAGCAGCGCCCTGGCCTGCGCGAGCAGCCGCGGGGCCGCTTCCAGCCGCGCGGCGGCGGCGCCCAGCCGCCGCTCGAGCGGGGCGTAGTCCTTGACCAGCAGCAGCAGGATGGCGTTGGGCACGGCCGTGGCGGCCTCGAACGGGTTGCGGTGCCAGGGACGCTCCACCTCGTGCACCTCGAGCCGTTCGGCGAGCTCGGCGTCCAGGGCGTCCCGGTCGGCGGCGGCCTCCGCGCCGGCCACCTCCACCGCGGCGACCCGCTCGCGCAGCTCGGCGACGGCCCGCGCGTAGGCGTCCAGGCCGGCGTCGGTCAGCTCCTCCAGGCGGTCGTCGAAGTCGTGCATCCCGTACTGGGTGGCCACGGTGGGGAACGCCTCGAAGGTGCGGTCGAGGTACGCGCGGGCCAGCCGCTCCATGGGATCGGCCACCGCACACCTCCCTTCGGGGGTTCGGGAGGCCAAAGACTAGTGCGTTTGGGTCTCGGCTCAGCAACTTCTCAGGTTCCATTCATATAGTCGGCGACACCTGTCCAGCGAGGGCGAGACCGACGTGGGCAAGCTGCTCGGCGACCCGGCCCGCGACCTGGACCTGCTCCGCTCCGGGGCCGGCTTGGCGCTGCTGGCCGAGCTGCCGGCCGGGCCGCTCGACCCCGCCGAGGCGCTGCGGCTGGCCGGGCGGCTGCGCGGCAGCCACCCGCCCGCCCTGGTCGCCGCCGTCATGGCCGAGCGCGAGCTGCGCCAGCGGGCGCGGGCGAAGTTCGCCCTCGCCGGGCGCATGTGGCTCACCCGCGACGGCCTGGAGCAGGCCTCGGCCGAGCCGCTGGCCCGCCACCGAGCGGCGCGCTTCCGGCCGTTCGACCGGGTCGCCGACCTGTGCTGCGGCATCGGCGGCGACCTGTGCGCGCTCGCCCCCGGCCGGGCGGCCGTGGCCGTCGACCGCGACCCCGTCCACCTCCGCATGGCCGGGCTGAACGCCGGCCTGCACGGCGCCGCCGAGCTGGACGCCGTCCAGGCCGACGTCGCCGACCTGCGCCTGGACGGGTGGCCGGCGGCGTTCGTGGATCCCGCCAGGCGCGCCAGCGGCCGGCGCCTGCCTCCCGGCGCCAGCCAGCCGCCGCTCGGCTGGTGCCTGGCGCTGGCCGGCCGGGTCGGCGCGGTCGCGGTCAAGGCCGCGCCCGGGCTGCCGCCCGGGCTGGTCCCGGCCGGCTGGGAGGTGGAGTTCCTGGCCGACCGGCGCGAACTGAAGGAGGCGGTGCTGTGGTCGCCGGCGCTGGCCGGGACCGCCCGCCGCGCCACCGTCCTGCCCGGCGGGGACACGCTGGCCCGCGAGCCCGGCCCTTCGGTGGCGTGCGCCGCGCCCGGGCGGTTCCTGCTGGACCCCAACCCGGCGGTGACCCGCGCCGGCCTGGTCGAGGAGCTGGCGCGCGCGCTCGGCGCCTGGAAGCTGGACCCGCGCATCGCCTTCCTCAGCGCCGACCGGCCGCTGCGCAGCCCGTTCGGCCGCGGCCTGACCGTGCTCGCGTCGCTGCCGTGGAACCTCAAGCGGCTGCGCGAGGCGCTGCGCGAGCGCCGCGTCGGCGTGGTCGAGGTCCGCAAGCGGGGCTCGGCGGTGGACGCGGCCGAGCTGACCGCCCGGCTGCGCCCGCGCGGCGAGGAGCGCGCGGTGGTGGTGCTCACCCGCGTGCAGGGCCGCCCCTGGGCGCTGGTCTGCGCCGAGCTCGCCCCGGACGCGCCCGCCGCCCGCCCCCCGGGCCGGGGATGAGCCGCCGGTTACCGCCGGTTACCGTCGCGTTAGCACCCGCTCGGAGAGTCCCGGCATGCAGCCACGCGCCCCGAGGCACCTGGCCGAGCGCCGAAGCCCGCTGGACTTCCTACCGCAGTCGCTGGTCGCCGTCATCGTCCTCATCCCCCTGCTGATCATGGGGACGGTGCTCGCCAAGCTCCCCGACCACCCCGGGTCCGGATCCGCGGCCGGGCAGGCGTCCGACCCCACCTCGGCGCCGCCGCGGGAGGGGTCGGCCGGCAACCTGGTCACCAACTGGAGCTTCGAGCGGGACCTGAGCGGCTGGCAGGTGCTCGGGCCGGCCGACGCCAGCCGCGCGCCGCAGGGGCGGACGTCGGGGTCGTGCGCGGCGGTCCGCGCCCGCGGGCCGGGGCCCGGGCGGATCGGGCTGGCCCTGCCCGACGTGGTCCGGGTCGCCAACCCGGGCGACCGCTACGTCCTCAAGGCCTGGGTGCGGTCGACCTCGCCCGGCGTCAGGGTCACCGCGCTGCTGTCCGGCTCCGGCGGCGCCAAGCCGGAGCGCTCGCAGACGACCACCACCACCCTGCCCGGCGTGGCCTGGCGGGTGGTGATCGTCGCCCACACCATGACCGCCCGCATCGGCCTGGGCGTGCAGATCATCGCCGACGGGGTGCCCGCCGGCGACGCGCTGCTGGTCGACGAGGTCATGGTGCGGCGCGGCTAGGGGAGGAGATCGGCCATGGTGATGGGGGACAAGCAGGACCGCGACCTGAACCTGCTGGTGCAGGCGCCGGACGCGCGGGTCGGGCGGCGCGGCTTCCTGCGGGTCGCCGCGCTGCTGGCCGCGGCCGGCGCGGCCGGCTACGCCGGCGGCTGGATCGCCGGGCGCGGCGAGGACCAGGGCGGCGGGGCTTCGGCGGCCGCCGCCCAGCAGCTGCTGCCCGGCAACCGGCGCAACGAGCGCCTGCTGAACGTCTACAACTGGTCGGACTACATCGACGACAAGACGATCCCCTACTACCAGGCGCTGGCCAACGTGCGCGTCAACTACGACGTCTACTCCTCCAACGAGGACCTGCTGGCCAAGATGCGCGCCGGTCCCACCGACTACGACATCATCGTGCCGACCAACAACTTCATCCCCACCTACCGCCGGTTGGGGCTGATCGAACCGCTGCAGCAGGAGCTGATCCCCAACCTGACCAACCTGGACAAGGAGTTCGTCGACACCGACTACGACCCCGGCAACCGCTACACCATCCCCTGGCAGTGGGGCACCACCGGGATCGGCTACGACCGCCGCCGCGTGCCCGGCGGGAAGGTGGACTCCTGGGCGGCGGTGTTCAACCCGGCCGCGGGCATGAACGGGCGGGTCTCGCTGCTGCGGGAGGTCACCGACCTGATCGGCTGCGCGCTGATCTACCTGGGCAAGCGGCCGACCTCCGCCGCCGACGCCGACCTGCGCGAGGTGGTCAAGCTGCTGCGGTCGCTGAAGCGCAGGCTCAAGGGCTTCTCCAGCGACACCTACATCGACGAGCTGTCGGCGGGGGAGGCGTGGCTGGCGCAGGGCTGGAGCGGCGACGTGTTCCAGGCGCAGGAGAACAACGCCGAGGTGCAGTACGCGATCCCCAGGGAGGGGTCGCTGCGGTTCGTGGACGTGATGTGCGTGCCGAAAGGCGCGCCGCACGCCGCCAACGCGGCCCGGTTCATGAACTACGTGCTGCACCCGAAGGTGGCGGCGCGGATCTCGCAGTTCGTCGCCTACGGCACGCCGGTGTCGCTGGCCAAGCCGCTGCTGCCCGCCAGCCAGGTCAACGACCCGAGCATCTACCCGCCGGCCTCCACCAAGCTGTCGATCATCACCCTGACCGACCCGAAGTGGCAGGCCGCCTACGACGCGGTCATGAAGGCCTGAGGGTCCTCAGCGGACCGTCAGCCCGGCCTGGAACATCACCGCCACCGTCCCGACGGAGGCGAGCAGCAGCACCCCGGCGGCCCAGCGCAGCGGCCGGCCACGACGGCGCCGGGACCGCCTGAGCGCCCACGGCCAGTCGCCGGCCGCGTCGGGCAGCCGCCACGCCATCGACCGGTTCCAGGCGTGGACGGCCACCGCCAGCAGCGCGGCCGCCAGCAGCAGCGCGCAGGCGGCGGCGGCGAAGACGGCGATCGCGCGGGCGCCGACCAGCGCCGGCAGGGTCGCGACCGCGGCGGCGCTGCCGAGCGCGCGGGCGGCCTCGCTGGCGGCCAGGCTGCCCATCAGGTGGCCGTGGGCCTGCCTGGTGGCGACGTGGGCGTCCATGCTGCCCTCGAAGGCGGCGATGCACATGCCGGCGAGGACCTGGGCGGCCAGCAGCCCGGCCACGTGCGCCGGCGCCACCATCCAGCCGAGCAGCATGCCGGCGCCCCACGCCGGCCAGGTCACGGTCGCCGGCAGCCGGCGGCGCTCCAGCAGCAGCACCGCCCACGGCGCCAGCAGCGCCCCGGCGGTGAACGCCAGCGCCGAGCCGGCCACCCAGCGGGGCCCGTGCAGCTCGGCGGCCAGGCCCACCGCCAGCAGCGCCGGGCCGGAGCCGAGCAGCATGATCAGCGCCCCGGCCAGCAGCGTCGGCAGTGCCAGAGAGCGGTCGCGCCTGGTGGCCCGCCGCGGCGCCCTGCCCACCCTGGCGCCGCGGGCGACCAGCCAGACGGGCAGCACGGAGGCGCCGTAGCAGCCGACCACCCAGCCGAGCAGCCCCCCGGCGGTGCCCGGCGGCTCGCCGGGCAGCAGCGCCGCGCTGGCGACGCCGGCGGCCTCCACCGCCAGGATCGCCACCACGAACAGGGTCATGGTGGCCGCCGCCCGGCCGGGCCGGCTGGCCGCGCTGACCTCCGCCCGCATGCCCGCGTAGCCGGTCAGGCCGGCCACGTACATGACCACCACGGCGGCGGCCAGCACCGCCACCGGCGCGCCCGCCAGCAGCAGCGCGAAGCTGGCCACCCGCAGCACGGCCTCCACGGCCGAGGTGCAACGCAAAAGCCCCCTGGCGTCCAGCCGCGGCGACAGCCAGGCGGTCGCCGGCGCCGACAGGGCCACGCCGACCAGCATGGCCGCGCTGCAGGCGCCGAACCCGGTCAGCCCGTGTGCCCGCAGCACCAGCAGGCCGAACACCGTCCACCCCAGGGTCATCCCGAAGGAGTCGACCAGCCCGGCGGCCACCAGCCGCACCAGCCGGCCGGCGCGGACCGGCGCGCCGGCGGCCCACGCGGCGCTCGCGGTCGCGCCCATCGTCGGCCCGGCCTCATCGGATGGTGAGGAAGGTGGCGAACTGCCAGACGTCCTGGTCGCGCGGGCGGCCGCCGTTGACCTGCTCGAAGGGGTCGCCCCGCTGCGCCAGCGGCGTCCAGTCGGTGGGCATCGACGGGCACGGGCCGAGGTAGGGGCCGGCCACCTCCAGCACCTGGTCGTGGTCGAGGTCGTCGGGCACGCAGAACCCGCGGTTGGGGTTGCGGACCATCCAGGCGACCGCGCCGAGCACCGAGGCCGCCACCTGCAGGGTGGTGGCGTTCTGGTGCGGCACCAGCGCGCGGGCCTCCTTGATGTCGAGCTGCGAGCCGGTCCACCAGCCGTTCAGGTCGTGGCCGAGCAGCAGGACCCCGAGCTCGTCGGCGCCGCTGACGATGTCGTCGTCCATGATCCGCTGGCGGTCCTGCAGCCGGTAGCCGCTCATGCGGCACTCGTGCAGCGACGCCATGGCCGCGTCGGTCGGCAGGTAGGCGTAGTGGACGGTGGGCCGGTAGGTGGGCCGGTCGCCGTCCCAGACGGTGAGGTGGTCGCTGATGGTGAACGCCTCGCCGTGGCGGATGACCATGCCCTCGATCTGCCCGCCGAGCGGCACCCAGGAGCGGACGTAGGTGTCGATGCCCGGCCGGGCCAGGCAGATCTGGTTGCGGGGGCCGGCGGCGTGGGTGTGGGCGCCCGGCGGCAGCCGGCGCTCGTGGGTGCCCCAGCCGAGCTCGGCGGTGGCGGTCCCCTCCTCGTAGAAGCCGGCGATCGACCAGGTGTTGACGAACTCGCCGACCTCCTTCGGCCGGTCGCTGATCTGGGTGTCCCGCTCGGAGATGTGGATCACCTTGGTGCCGGTCTCCATCGCCAGGCGGGCGTGGTCCCCGGCGGCCAGAGCGGCCTCCAGCCGCTCCCGGCGGGCGGGGTCGAGCGGGGCCGGCAGCCGCTCCGGCTCGGCCAGCATGGCGGTGGCGATGTCGGCGAGCGCGACCTTGGTCCAGTGGCTCACCAGCCCGGGGTTGGCGCCGTGCTCCACCACCGCGGTCGGCCCGTGCGGGCCCCAGGCGGCCGCCCGCCGCCGCAGGTCCATGTGCCGCACGTACAGGGTGCGGCCCGTCGGGGCGGTGCCGGTGTGGTCGGCGAAGGTGTTGTCCCACAGCTCCACCGAGGTGTCGACGTACAGCACGCCGTGGTCCTGGCACCACTGGATGAGGTCGCCGGTTTCGATGTCCCAGGTGAGGTTGACCAGCAGGTCGCCGGGCCCCAGCCGGCCGCGCAGGGTGGCGTCGAGGTTGTCGGGGGTGATCCGGTGCCGGACCAGGCTGGCGCCGGCCCGAATCAGGTCGGCGTCGGGCACGGCGCGGTCGTCGAAGTCCAGCACCGTCAGCTTGCTCAGGTCCATGTCCAGGTGGCGCAGCAGCAGCGGCTGCAGGCAGCGCGACACCGACCCACAGCCGAGCAGCAGCAGCCGCCCGCTGAGCGGGATCCGCGGCCGGCCGCCGCCACCCGTGCGGAACTTGGTGAAGCGGGCCGCGGCGCGGGCGGCGGTGTCGGGGCTCAGCAGGTCCATGGCGTCTCCGTTCTGTCGCCCGCGACCACGCGGATGGTCGCCAGGGAGGGGTCGGCGGGCCCGCAGACGTACATGCCGTGGGCGCTGCCGTGGGCCAGGTAGGCGAGCTTGTCGGCGGTGATGACCTCGCCGGGGGCCAGCACCGGGATGCCCGGCGGGTAGGGGGTGACCAGCTCGGCGGCGACCTCGCCGGCGGCCGCGGCGAGCGGCACCGTGCGGGCGGCGGCGAAGAAGGCGTCGCGGGGGGTCATCGCCTGCGGGCCGGGGGCGACCGCCGCCCCCCAGGAGCGTGGGGCGTCGGCCGGGCCGACCGGCGCGTGCTCGGCGCACAGCGCGGTGAACGCGCCGACCAGCTGCTGCACGCTGCGGGCGGTGTCGCCGACGGTGACCATCAGCACCACCGAGGACAGGTCGGAGCCCTCCGGGGCGATCGCGAACCGCTCCCGCAGCGCCCGCTCGGCGACCAGCCCGGTCAGGCCGATGCCGGCGACGTCGACCACCAGCTTGCACGGGTCCAGCTGCCGAGGCCGCAGGCCGAGCCGGTCGGCGTCCAGCACCTGCAGCCCCGGCAGCATCGCCAGGCCCCGGCGGGCGTCGGCCGCCAGCCCCAGGGTCCGCTCCAGCATCGCCTGGCCGTCGGCCGCCAGCTGCTGACGGCAGGCGTCGATGGAGACCAGCAGCGGCAGCAGCGGGCTGGTGGTCTGGGTCAGCTTGACCGCCGAGGCGACCCGGCTGGCCGCCACCCGGCCGCCGCGGACCAGCAGCAGCGAGCTCTGGCTGAGGCTGCTCAGCATCTTGTGGGTGCTGGTGACCGCGCCGTCGGCCCCTGCGGCCATGGCCGGGCACGGCAGCTCCGGGTGGAAGGCGAAGTGCGGCCCCCAGGCCTCGTCGACGTAGACCGGCACGCCCCTGGCGTGGGCGGCGTCGCAGATCGCCGGCAGGTCGGCGGCGACGCCGAAGTACGACGGGCTGACCAGGGCGACCAGCTTGGCGGCCGGGTGGGCGTCGAGGGCGGCGGCCAGGTCGCCGGGGTCGACGCCGACGCCGACGCCGAGCTCGGGGTGCAGCCGGGGGGCGACGTACACCGGCCGCGCCCCGGTCAGGATCAGCGCGGCCAGCAGCGACTTGTGCAGGTCGCGGGCGACGATCACCTCCTCGCCGGGGCGCACGGCGGCCAGCAGGAAGGCGTGGTTGCCGCTGGAGGAGCCGTTGCCGAGGAAGAAGCTGCGGTCAGCGCCCCAGGTGGCCGCGGCCAGCGCCTCGGCCGCGCGCAGCGCCCGGTCGTGGCTGGCGGTGTCCAGCCACACGTCGGCGGCGAACAGCTCCGCGCCCAGCATGCCGACCAGCTCGGGGTGGACGCCGGTGCCGAGCTTGTGGCCGGGACAGGAGAACGGCACCGTGCCCAGCTGCTGGTAGCGGCGCAGCACCTCCACCAGCGGGGCCGGGTGCAGCGGCGCCTTGACCGGCCGGGTCGGCGGCGGCGATTCGACCTGCGCGGACATCGGCGGCCGTCCCCATCACGTCCAGGACCAGGGCCGGGACCGGGGCCGGGGCCGGGGCGGGTTCGGGAGCGAGAATCGGATCGCGTCGGATGCCACGAAACCTCCCCTCGCGCCGGTTAGTTCCCAGATGATAGATAACGATCACTCTCATTGTCTAGTCACAATGAACTATTACTTTCGGGCTAGACCGTGCCGCGGCAGCCCGGGCGCCCCGCGTCAGCCGGGTGGGTGCCGCTACGGCGTGGGGCCGACCAGCTTGAAGCCGGCCTGCCACGGCCAGTTGTTGCGGATCTGCAGGGTGATGTTGAGCAGCGCCAGCGCCTCCAGGGCGCGGGCCATCACCAGCGGCCCGCCGTCGACCGGCCGGAAGCCGATCGAGCGCAGCAGCTCGGCGACGGCCTGCTTGGCCTGGTCGTCGTCGCCGGCGTAGAAGCCGTCCAGGGCGACCTCGTCGACCACCGGGTCGGCCTGGCGGGAGGCGAACGCGGTGTTGAACGCCTTGACCACCCGGGCGCCCGGCACGCGGGCCTGGATCCGCTCGGCCGCCGAGGTGCCGTCAAGGACGCTGCCGGGGTCGGCGGGGTCGACGCGGTTGGTGGCGTCGACCAGCACCTTGCCCGCGAGCGCGCCGCCGACGTCGGCCAGCACCTCG
>DASQWY010000422.1:0-2121 GCA_035640005.1 Actinomycetes bacterium | reverse complement strand
CCGTTGAGGACCTGTGCTTCACCGACGCCCGCCAGGTGGGCCGGGAGACCCTCGGCCGCGGCCGGCGCGGCAGGAGCTTCCGCCGGACCGTCTCTGGCATCCCGACGCGGCAGTTCCGGGAGCTGCTAGTGGGAATGGCTGCCAACACCGGCCTGTGGACGGTGGCCGTCGACCCGGGCTGGACGTCGATCTGGGGCGCTCGGTACTGGGAGGGGTTGCTCGACCAGCAGACCAAGGTGTCGGTCACCGTGTCGCGGCATCATGCGGCGGCGGTGGTGATCGGTAGGCGCGGGCTTGGGTACCGAGCCCGGCGACGGGGATGGTGTGCCCGGACGCGACCGGAGGATCGCGCCTGGAGAGCTGCCGACTCCGCCGGGCAGCCCGAGGCCGCCGATGTGCCCGCGGGCGCGTCGGGGTCGTACCAGAGCCGGCGGCTCAGGGATCCGGTGGTCGGGGAGGACAACGGGCAGGGCCAGCGGCCCACAGGACCCGTTCGCCCGAACCGGACACCGCCGGGGACCAGACGGCCCAGGACTGTTCGGGGCCGTCCGTCATCGCCATCTGACTGACGCTGATGCAGAAGGAACAGTGGTAGGCTCGACCCGGACCGTGCTAGGCGGGGAGCTAGCGGTGCCCTGTACCCGCAAGCCGCTCAAGCGGGGCTGAATCCCCGCCCGAGGGTCCGAGTCCGAAGGTCAGCGCCGAGCACGGAGTGTTGACGGTCAGGTCCCGCGCGACGTCACCCTGTGAACCGCGTCAGGTCCGGGAGGAAGCAGCGCTAAGCAGGCCCTGACGGGTGCCGCGGGTGTGCCGGGCCCGAGCCACCGGCTCGTGTCAGCGCTTCGGTCCCCGGATTCGACGGCGGGTGCACGGTCCACCTACTTTGCCCGGGATCGGGCGGTCCGGGCCGGGTGATATCCTCGCCCGGCCGCCGCATCCCCTCGACCCGCCCTTCCTGGACCCATGGCGTACGTCTCCCTCTACCGCAAATGGCGTCCCCAGACGTTCGCCGACGTCGTGGGGCAGGACCACGTGATCGGCACCCTGGTCAACGCCATCCGCAGCGGC
Source organism: Actinomycetes bacterium (assembly GCA_035640005.1). Lineage (GTDB taxonomy): Bacteria > Actinomycetota > CALGFH01 > CALGFH01 > CALGFH01 > DASQWY01. The sequence continues at coordinate 1,053 of DASQWY010000422.1, read as the reverse complement.
CAGGTCCACCACGCGATGCTGTTCAGCGGCACCCGCGGGACGGGCAAGACCACCACCGCCCGGCTCCTGGCCAAGGCGCTGAACTGCGTCCACGGCCCCACCCCGGAGCCGTGCAACGCCTGCGAGCCCTGCCGCTCGATCACCGACGGCACCAACCTGGACGTCGTCGAGATCGACGCGGCCAGCCACGGCTCCGTCGACGACGCCCGCGACCTGCGCGAGAAGGCCAGCTACGCGCCTGCCGCCGCCCGCTTCAAGGTCTACATCGTCGACGAGGCCCACATGGTGACCCCGCAGGGCTTCAACGCCATGCTCAAGGTGCTGGAAGAGCCGCCCGAGCACGTCCGCTTCGTGTTCTGCACCACCGAGCCGCACAAGGTCATCGAGGCGATCCGCTCCCGCTGCCAGCAGCACGACTTCCGCCGCATCCCGGCGGCGGTGCTGGTGGCCGACTTCGCCAAGATCTGCGCGGGCGAGGGCGTCGACATCGAGCCGTCCGCGCTGGAGCTGGTCGCCAGGGCCGCCGGCGGCTCCCACCGCGACGGGCTCTCCCGCCTCGACCAGGTGCTCACCTTCGCCGGCAAGCGGGTCACCCTGGCCGACGTGGCCCAGGTGCTCGGGGCGCTCCCCACCGAGCTGCGCTTCGACCTGGCCGAGGCGCTGGCCGCCCACCGGGTCGGCGACGTGTTCGCCTGCGTGCAGCGGGTGGTCGATGCCGGCCACGACCTGCACCAGTTCGCCCGCGAGGCCCTGGAGCACCTGCGGGACCTGCTGGTGCTGCAGGTCGCGCCCGACTCCACCACCCTGGTCGACGTGACCGCCGAGACCCGCGAGCGCCTGGCCGCCCAGGCCGAGCGCTTCGGCCCCGGCGAGCTGGGCCGGCTGATCCGCATCCTCGGGGACGTCTACCTCGACCTGCGCACCGCCACCGACCAGCGCCTGGTGCTGGAGGTCGGCCTGGCCAGGGCGGCGCTGCCCGAGGCGTCGGTGGACGCCGACGCCCTGCTCGCCCGCATCGAGCGGCTGGAGCGGCGGCTGGCGATCGGCCCGGGC
>DASQWY010000421.1:0-2901 GCA_035640005.1 Actinomycetes bacterium | reverse complement strand
CTCCCTCGACAAGCAGGCGCTGGTGCGCATCCTGGTCGAGCCCAAGAACGCCCTGGTGAAGCAGTACCGGAAGTTCTTCGAGTTCGACGGGGTGGAGCTGGAGTTCTCCGACGACGCCCTGGAGGCCGTCGCCGACCAGGCGATCCTGCGCGGCACCGGCGCCCGCGGGCTGCGGGCCATCCTCGAGGAGGTGCTGCTCGACGTGCAGTACGAGCTGCCCTCCCGCACCGACGTGCGGCGCTGCGTGGTCACCGCCGACGTCGTCTCCCGCGGGGTCAACCCGACCCTGGTCCCGCGCGACCGCGAGCAGGCCAGCGAGCGGCAGCGGCGGGAGCGGAGCGCGTAGGGCCGTGGGATGAGCCGGTTCGCGGCGACCCTGGCGGCGCAGACCGCCTCCGCCCTGCGAGTATCGGGCTAAGCTCCGCACGCCCGGCCGCGCCCGACGGCGCGCGCCGGCCGCCCGATCCGACGCGAGGAGCATCACCACCGTGACCACCGACGAGGGCGGCCACGAGCTGCCCAAGACCTACGACCCCACCGCGGTCGAGGAACCCACCACCCGGCGTTGGCTGGAGGCGGGCTGGTTCCGCGCCGACGCCGCCTCCGGCAGACCCCGCTGGAGCATGGCGCTGCCGCCGCCGAACGTGACCGGCTCGCTGCACATCGGGCACGCCCTGGACCACTCCATCCAGGACGTGCTGGCCCGCACGCAGCGGATGCGCGGCTTCGAGGTGCTGTGGCTGCCCGGCATGGACCACGCCGGCATCGCCACCCAGAACGTGGTCGAGCGGGAGCTGGCCAAGGAGGGCAGGACCCGCTTCGACCTCGGCCGCGACGCCTTCGTCGAGCGGGTGTGGCAGTGGAAGGCCTCCTCGGGCGGGCGCATCCTCGGCCAGATGCAGCGCCTCGGCGACTCGGTCGACTGGTCGCGCGAGCGCTTCACCATGGACGAGGGCCTCTCCCGCGCGGTCCGCGAGGTGTTCGTCTCCCTCTACGAGCAGGGCCTGCTGTACCGGGGCGAGCGGATCATCAACTGGTGCCCGCGCTGCCTCACCGCCCTGTCCGACATCGAGGTGGAGCACGAGGAGGTGCCCGGCGAGCTGGCGCACCTGCGCTACCCGCTGGCCGACGGCTCCGGCTCGGTGGGGGTGGCCACCAGCCGGGCCGAGACCATGCTCGCCGACACCGCCGTGGCCGTCCACCCCGACGACCCCCGCTACCGCGACCTGGTCGGCCGCAGCGTGCGGCTGCCGCTGGTCGACCGGGAGATCCCGGTGGTGGCCGACAAGGCGGTCGACCGCGAGTTCGGCACCGGCGTGCTCAAGGTCACCCCCGCCCACGACCCCAACGACTGGGAGATCGCCCAACGCCACGGCCTGCCGGCCGTGAACGTGCTCACCGAGGAGGCGGAGGTCAACCAGAACGGCGGCCGCTTCCAGGGGCTGGACCGCTACGCGGCGCGCCGCGCGGTCAAGCAGGCCATGGACGAGCTCGGCCTGCTGGAGCGGGTCGACGAGGCGCCGCACGCGGTCGGCCACTGCTACCGCTGCCGCACCGAGGTGGAGCCGCGGCTGTCGCTGCAGTGGTTCGTGGCCACCAGGCCGCTGGCCGACGAGGCGGTGGCGGCGGTCCGCTCGGGGGAGACCCGCTTCGAGCCGGCCCGCTACGAGAAGACCTTCTTCGCCTGGATGGAGGGCATCCGCGACTGGTGCGTGTCCCGCCAGCTGTGGTGGGGCCACCGCATCCCGGCCTGGTACTGCCCGGACGGCCACGTCACCGTGACCCGCCAGGACCCGGCCGCCTGCGCCGAGTGCGGCGCCGGCGAGCTGGCCCAGGACGAGGACGTGCTCGACACCTGGTTCTCCAGCGGCCTGTGGCCGCTCTCGACCCTCGGCTGGCCCGGGGAGACCGGCGACCTGGCCGCCTTCTACCCGACCTCGGTGCTGGTCACCGGCTACGACATCATCTTCTTCTGGGTGGCGAGGATGCTGATGCTCGGCTGCCACTTCCGGCCGCCGGCGCCGTTCCGGGTGGTCGCCATCCACGGCATGGTCCGCGACGCCCAGGGCAAGAAGATGTCCAAGTCGTTCGGGAACGTGATCGACCCGATCGAGCTGATGGACCGCTACGGCACCGACGCGCTCCGCTTCGCGCTGGTCCGCGGCGCCAACCCCGGCTCCGACGTGCCGCTGGCCCCCGAGTGGGTGGAGGGCGCCCGCAACTTCGCCAACAAGCTCTGGAACCTCGGCCGGTTCGTGCTGGGCGAGGCCGGGAGAGCCGGCGAGGCCGGAAGGTCCGGCGAGGTGCGTGTGCTGGGGGGGTCCGGGGGGGCGCTTTTCGCCCCCCCGGTGGATCGGGCCCTGGCCGACAGATGGCTCCTGTCGCGCTTGGAGCGCATCCGGGCCCAGGTCACGGCAACCTACGACCGCTACGACCCGGCCGAGGCGGCGCGGCTGCTGCACGCGTTCGCCTGGAGCGAGCTGGCCGACTGGGCGGTCGAGCTGGCCAAGCCGCGGCTGGCCGCCGGGGACGCCGACGCCGGCCGCGCCTGGGCGGCGCTCGCCTACGCCCTGGACGTGACCCTGCGGCTGCTGCACCCGATCATGCCGTTCGTCACCGAGGAGCTGAGCCGGGCGCTGACCGGCGCCGAGACGGTCACGCTCGGCCCCTGGCCGGCCGCGCGCCCCGGCGACCTGGACCCCGGCGCCGAGGCGGCCATGGCCGACCTGCAGTCGGTGATCACCGCCCTGCGCAGCTTCCGGGCCGAGCACCGGGTGCCGCCCGAGCGGCGGCCGCGGCTGCAGCTGGTGCCCGCCGACGAGCGCCAGGCCGCCCTGTTCCGCGGCGAGGCCGACAGCCTGCGCCGGCTCGCGCGCCTGGAGGCGGTCGAGGTCGGCGGGC
>DASQWY010000420.1:0-5226 GCA_035640005.1 Actinomycetes bacterium | reverse complement strand
GCGCCGGGCGGCCGGCGCCCCCGGCCTGCTGCCGGTGGGCGTGCACGTCCACGTCGGCTCCCAGCTCCCCGGCCCCGAGGCCATGGCGGCCGGCGCCCGGGTCGGGCTGCGGGTGCTGGAGGCCGGCCGCGCGGCCGGGCTGCGGCTGGACACGCTGGACGCGGGCGGCGGGTTCCCGGTCGACTACGGCGGCGGCGAGGCACCCGGCCCGCGGGCGTTCGCGGACGCGCTGGCCCCGGTGCTGGCCGGGCACGGCGTCCGGCTGGTGGTCGAGCCGGGCCGCTACCTGGTCGCCCGCGCCGGCGCGCTGGTCGCCTCGGTGCTGTACCGCAAGCCGCGCGGGCCCGGGCGCCTGCTGGTGCTCGACACCGGCATGCACCACCTGCTGCGGCCGGCCCTGTACGGCGCCGCCCACCGGATCGTGCCGCTGCGGGCCGCCGCCGCGGCCGGCCCGGCCGAGGTGGTCGGGCCGATCTGCGAGTCGACCGACGTGCTGGCCGCCGCCGCCGACCTGCCCGACCTGGTCCCCGGCGACCAGGTCGCGATCCTGGACGCCGGCGCCTACGGCATGACCATGGCCAGCAACTACAACGGCCAGCCCCGCCCGCCCGAGCTGGTGGTGGAGGGCGGGACCGCCCGGCTCGCCCGCCCCCGCGAGACCTGGGAGGAGCTGCTGGCCCCCGAGCTGGCCGCCGGCGCCCGCCCCACCCGGCCTGGTTAGCCCGCCGACCCCTCAGCCGCCCGGCGGTTCCCCTGGGGCCTCGTGCTCGGTGACGGTCAGCGAGCCGGCGCTGGGCACGAACACCGACTCGCCCCCCGAGTCCCAGCGCACGGTGATCATCCGCCCGTCCACCGCGGTCACCACGCCGCCGCGGGTCGCGCTGCCGACCTTCTCCGACTCCACGAGCACGCGATCGCCGACCTCGACCACAGCTCCACCTCCTCGCGAGCCGCGCCACCCCCGAGTCTCCCGCCGCACCGGCGGCGGGGCAAGGCTCACTCCAGACCGGCCGCGAGGACACCGCCGTGGCTGGCTCTCCCGCGGGCACAGCGGCCAATCCGGCGGCCGGCCGGGAACGCCCGAACCGGACTACGATGGCCCGGTCTCCCTCGCGGACGGCGGTGCGGCGGTATGGCGGACGTCCAGCTCGACGACCTCTCACGGGTATACCCGGACGGCACCCGTGCCGTCGCCGGCCTGACCCTGTATGTGCGCGACCGCGAGCTGCTGGCCGTGGTGGGCCCGTCCGGCTGCGGCAAGAGCACCGCCCTGCGCATGGTCGCCGGCATCGAGCCGATCGACGGCGGCACCGTGACCATCGGCGGCCGGGTGGTGAACGGGCTGAAGCCGCACGAGCGCGACGTGGCCATGGTGTTCGAGCGGGGCGCGCTGTACCCGCACCTGACCGCCGCCGAGAACCTCCGCTTCGGCCTCACCGCCCGCCGCCTGCCCGAGACCGAGATCGAGCAGCGGGTCGCCGCCGAGGCGCGGGTGCTGGGGCTGCAGCGCCTGCTCGACCGGCTGCCCAGGACGCTGTCGGCGGGCCAGCGGCAGCGGGTGGCGCTCGGCCGGGCGACCGTCAGGGTGCCCAGGGTGTTCCTGCTGGACGAGCCGCTCACCCACATGGACGCCGGCGAGCGGACCCGCCTGCGCTCCGAGCTGGCCCAGCTCCAGCACGGCCTCGGCGTCACCACCATCTACGTCACCCACGACCAGGCCCAGGCCATGGCGATCGGGGACCGGGTGGCGGTGATGCGCGCCGGCCGCATCGAGCAGGTCGCCAACCCGCGCACCCTCTACCACCAGCCGGCCAACGCGTTCGTGGCCAGCTTCCTCGGCTCGCCGGCCATGGCCCTGGTCGCCGGCGGCCTGGAGACGGACGCGGGCCGCACCTGGGTGCGGCTCGGCAGCCAGCGGCTCGGCTTCCCGGGAACCCCCTCCGGCCGGCTCAGGGGCCGGGTCGGCCGGCCGGTCACGGTCGGCGTGCGCCCCGAGCACCTGCACGAGGCCGCCGGCGCCCGGCCCGGCGCGGCAGTGCTGCGCGCGACCGTCGCCCGGGTCGAGCGGCTCGGCCACGAGACGCTGGCCGCATGCGCCATCGACGCCCAACCGGTGCTGGTGACCGACACGCCAGGGGTGGCCGACCAACCGGGCGGCGAACGCGCCCTGCTCACCGCCCGCCTCTCGGGCCACCACCGGGCCCGCCCCGGCGACCCGGTCGACCTGTCGGTCGACACCGCGCGCCTGTCGTTCTTCGACCCGGTCTCGGGCGACGCCCTCTGGCATCCCGGGTAGCCGCCAGAACGCCGGTCAAGTAGCCGGGTTCGGGGTGATTGCATGGCGCCAGGGCGGCGCGCAAGCCGCAGCGCTGCACGCACGGTGCGGCGCTGCATGCGGCGCCGACTACATGACCGGCGTTCTGACCGATATCCGATGACGGACCCGTCGGATATCCTCCCGGCATGCGACTGGTCATCGCCCGCTGCCGCGTCGAGTACACCGGACGGCTCAGCGCGCAGCTGCCCATGGCCACGCGGCTGCTGCTGGTCAAGGCGGACGGGTCGGTGCTGGTCCACGCCGACGGCGGCGCCTACAAGCCGCTGAACTGGATGTCGCCTCCCTGCACGCTGGTGCAGGAGCCCAGCCGCTGGCGGGTCAGCAACCGCACCGGCGAGACCATGACCATCGACATCGACGAGGTCCTGCACGACTCCGAGCACGACCTCGGCCTGGAACCCGGCCTGGCCAAGGACGGCGTGGAGCGAGACCTGCAGCGGCTGCTCGCCGAGCACTGCCAGCTGCTCGGCCCCGGCCTCCAGCTGGTGCGCCGCGAGTACCCGACCGACATCGGCCCGGTCGACCTGCTGTGCCGCGCCGCCGACGGCGGCTTCGTGGCGGTGGAGGTCAAGCGGCACGGGGAGATCGACGGGGTGGAGCAGCTCAGCCGCTACCTGGAGCGGCTCGGCCCGTCGCTCGGGCGGGTCCGCGGGGTGCTGGCCGCGCTGAGCGTCCGCCACCAGGCGCGCGTGCTGGCCAGCGACCGCGGCATCGAGTGCGTGGAGCTGGACTACGACGCCATGCGCGGGATGGAGCCGGCCAACCCGACCCTGTGGTAGCCGCGCTCGGCAACCGCTGGCATCGACCGTCAGCCGTTCGCCCGGCGCGCGTGCCGCGTCTTCCAGCAGCCGTAGCCTCCCAGCAGGAGGATGGTGGCGAGGAAGAGCACGTAGACCACGGCGGCCAGGCGGCTCCGGTCGAGGTCGGCCGGATAGCGCAGCACGCTGCTGACCTGCAGTACGCCCAGCAGGGTGTAGCTCAGCATCGTGGGCCGCAGCCGCCACCAGTCGTTCTCCCACGCGGCGTGGGCGGCGATGGTCCCGATGCCGACGGCCCAGGCGCCGATCGCCCGGCTGGTGAGGGGGGTCAGCTCCCAGGGCCAGGCCCCAAGCATCGCCCGTGGCACCAGCAGCATCGGCACGCCCACACCCAGCATGACCGCTGCCTGGAGGGCCAGCACGACCCGGGCCCAGGGCGCCAGGGGGGCGACCCGGGCGGGGTCTGGTCGCGCCTGCCGTTGTTGGGCCACCAGCAGCCAGCTCATGGCCAGGGGGACGCTCACGTAGACGCCCAGCCACACCCAGGTGCCGGCCCGGGTGATCAGGCGCGGGCTGTGGAAGTGGAAGCGGTCGGCATGGACCAGGGTGATGGCCAGGGTCAGCGTCGAGAACAGCAGCACGGCCGGGACGGCCACGCGGGTCCTGGCCCACAGCCGCTCGCGGGCCGACAGCAGCTCCAGGACGAAGCTGGCCCAGTAGCCGGCCCCGAGCGCGGCGGCGGTGAGCGGCGGGTTGATGGTCCAGGCGAACCAGGTGTCGGTGTGTTCCGAGCGCAGGTACAGCGGGACGCCGATGACCAGCACCAGGACGCTGTTGAGGTACAGCAGCCGCCGCATGGCGGGGATCGTTGGTGCCGCCGTCCGAGGCTTCAAGACCTGGTCTCCCGTGCGTTGGGCCCGGTGAGTCTGCCACTCGCCGCGCTCGGTTGACACCGCCGGGAACCGCGGACGATGCTCTGGAGGCGCTGGTTCGCCCGGGCGCTGGTTCCACGTGGAACATCCGGCCGGGCGTCGCAAGAGGGAATCCGGTGCGAATCCGGAGCTGCCCCGCAGCGGTGAGTGGGAACGACAGCCGCCAGCGGGACCCCAGGGTCCCGCTCCAGCACTGAGCCAGACAGTCTTGGGAAGCGGCGGCCAGTAGGACCCGGCGCGGTCGCCGACCGTGCCGTCGCCCACGAGCCCGAAGACCTGCCGGCGCCCGCGCGGGACGCGCGGCCACCCCGAGGCCTCGAGGGAGGGCGCTCATGGCAGGTTCCACCGTTCACGGCTATCCACGCATCGGTCCGAGGCGCGAGCTGAAGACCGCCACCGAGGGCCACTGGGCCGGCAGGGTTCCGGCGGCCGAGCTGGAAGCCACCGCCGCCGAGCTGCGCCGCCAGAGCTGGACGCTGCTGCGTGAGGCCGGGCTCAGCCAGGTCCCCTCCAACCACTTCTCCCTGTACGACCAGGTGCTCGACACGGTCGCGCTCCTCGGCGCCGTGCCCGACCGCTTCCGCGGCCTGGAAGGCCTGGACGCGTACTTCGCCATGGCCCGCGGGCGCGCCGACGTGGCGCCCATGGAGATGACCAAGTGGTTCGACACCAACTACCACTACCTGGTGCCAGAGCTGGGTCCCGGCAGCCGCTTCGAGCTGGCCGGCGCGCCCAAGCCGCTGGCGGAGCTGGCCGAGGCGGCGGCGCTGGGCATCCCGACCCGCCCGGTGCTGCTCGGGCCGGTCACCTTCCTGTTGCTCGCCAAGCCGGCCGCGGGCGTGCCGGCCGGCTTCGACCGGCTGGCGCTGCTGGACCCGCTGCTGGAGGTGTACGCCGAGCTGCTCGACGAGCTGGAGGCCGCCGGCGCCGCCTGGGTGCAGCTGGACGAGCCCGCCTTCGTGCAGGACCGGACCCCGGCCGAGCTGGACGCGCTGGCGAGCGCCTACGACCGCCTCGGCCGCGCAGAGCACCGGCCCAAGCTGCTGGTCGCCAGCTACTTCGACCACCTCGGGGACGCCATGGGCGTGCTGGCCGCCGCGCCGGTCGACGGCCTGGCGCTCGACCTGACCAGGAGCGCCGCCCGCAACCTGGAGCTGCTGGCGGCCGCCGGCGGCCTCGGCGATCGGACCCTGGTGGC
>DASQWY010000419.1:0-19826 GCA_035640005.1 Actinomycetes bacterium | reverse complement strand
AGCGGGCAGGGCCACACCCAGCGGCCCACAAGACCCGTCCGCCCGAACCGGGCACCGTTGGGGACCAGGCGGCCCAGGACCGTTCGGGGCCACCGTCAGCACTGACTGACAGACGCTGATGTCGTAGGAACGGTTGTCGAGCGTGCCGCCGGCGAACACGTCGGCGGAGTGGAAGCGGTCCCAGTACCGGCGGCCGAGCGCCACCGCCGCGTCCAGGTAGGCCGGCCGCGAGCTGGCCGCCGCCAGCTCGGCGAGGAACGTCACCTCGTGGATGCCGTCGTGCTCCGACGGGTCGGAGATGGTCCCGTCCAGCCGGTAGGCGCGGGCGGGCAGCCCGCCCGGGCCGCGGTGGCCCAGCAGCCAGTCCCCGTACGACCGGCACCACGCCAGCCAGTCGCGGTGGCGCCGGCCGCGGCCAGCCTCGTGGGCGTAGCAGCGCAGGGCGCTCAGGTGCGCCTCGGACTGGTCCCGCAGGAACACGAACGTGCCGCCGCCAGCGGCCGGCCCAGCGTCGGTCCAGCGCCCGCCGCGCCGGTCGTAGTCGGTGTGGCTGAGCCCGTGCCCTCCCGCCCCCACCCAGAACCGCACGATCCGTTCGGCGAGCCGCCGCCAGCCGGCCACGCCCTCGCGTTCGGCGGCGACCAGCAGCACCTGCGCGACCTCCAGGTTCCTGCCGACCGTGCCCGCGCTGAAGGTGTCCTGCAGCCGTCCGCCGCCGCCGCCGAAGCAGTCGGTCCAGGTGGGGATCCCCACCGGGCCGCCGGCCGGGTCCCGGTCGCGGGTGACGCTGCCGGCCAGCAGCCGCAGGCTCGCCAGCTCGACCTCGCGCAGGGGCGCCGGCCGCCGCCGCGGCCGGTACGCCGCGAACGCCCGCCGCCAGGCGCCACGCTCGAAGGCCGCGTAGGAGCGCGCCCGCCCCGCCAGCACCAGCAGGCGGTAGCGGTGCGCCACCTCGGCCGCCAGCGGGTGCCAGCGGCGCGCCCAGCCGGTGGCCGGGCGGGCGCCGGCCGGGAACGGGCGCACCGGGGAGTCCGCCTGGGTGTTGGCGATCTCCAGCGTCCCCATCGGCGGGTAGGACACCGGGCCCTCGCTGCCCGGGTAGGTGAACGCGAGCGCCCGGCCGCCGGGGCCGGCGAACGCCCCGAACGACAGCTCGGCGGCGGTCAGCTCGGCGGCGAGGTCGTCGCCGTCGGCGGTCGCCGCCACCGCGTCCAGGTGCAGCAGCCCCAGCCACCAGCCGAGCGCCGGCGCCAAGCGGGCGATCAGCGGCAGCGCCAGCCGGTCCTCCCGGACCCACGGCCGCTCCCCGGCGGCCGCCGAGCCGATCGCGCCGGCCGGGGCGTGCTGGTTGCGCCGGTACAGGACGCCCGGCGCGAACCACAGGCAGTCGCCGTCCCCGCCCGGAACGGGCAGCTCCAGCCCGGTGGCAAAGCCCGTCCAGCGCGGGTCGGCGCCGCGGACGGTGACGCGGCGGTCCAGCACGGCGCCCGCCCGCGGGTGCGCGGCCCAGCGGTCCTCGAACTCCACCAGCAGGTCGCCGGCACCCGGGACGGCGACGGCGCCGCGGCCGAGCAGCCCGCCCGAACGCCGCTCGAGGGTGGCGTAGCCGCGGCGCCGGGCGCGGCAGGCGCCGTCGCGGCGGCGCAGCCACAGCAGCAGCGGCTTGGCCAGCGCCAGCGGGGATCCGGCCGGGGCCGGCAGCTCCACCCCGAGCCCGGAGGGGCCGGCGCGGCCGCTACGCGGGCGCAACCGTCACCGTCACCGCCGCGGGGCCGGCCAGCTCGACGCCGTCGACGGCCAGCGAGCCGTGCTCCGCGCGAAGCAGCCGGCTGGCGCCGCCGGCGGACACCCGGTAGGGCCCGTCGGGCAGGCCGCCGATCGTGACCGTGGCGCGGCCGGCGAACCCGCCGGGGTCTTCCAGGCGCAGCAGCAGCTCCCGGCGGTCCGGTCCCAGGCGCGCGCCGGCCAGCTCGCCCGTGTCCAGGGAGACGCCGAGGCCGTCGGGGACGACCAGCAGCCGCTTGCGCACGCCGTCCCAGGGCACGACCTCCAGGGCGCCCTCCGCCGTGGCGGCGACCCGGCAGCAATAGCCGACCAGGCCGAACGCGTCGTCGGAGACCACCACCGACCTGGCGGCCTTCAGGTAGCAGTACAGGCCCAGGTCGGTGTCCAGCGAGCGCAGGTCGAAACCCAGCCGGTCCGGCCACCAGGTGAACCAGCCGTGCGCGACGCCGCTGTCCCGCACGGGCACCAGCAGGCTGGTCAGGCCGGCGACGGCCCAGCGCAGCAGCTCCGCGTCACCGGTCCGCTCGAACCCGTCGAGCAGCGCCGCGGCGTTGTCGGCGGTGGCGTACCAGCAGCCGACCGACCCGCGCTGCTCGTTGCCGTACTGGAACCAGGCGGGCTGCCCGCCGGCGCGCAGCGCCTTGGTGACCCGCAGGGCGTCGTCCGCCTGGGCGTGGAACCCGTAGTGCCGCAGCAGCGCGTACACGTGGTGGTGGGCGGTCTGGTCCACGTACAGCTCGGAGCCGAACGGGTAGGGGTCGCCGCTGACCTGCTCGGCGAACCGGCGCATGCGCTCGTCCAAGCGCCGGTGGCCCTCCGGGTCCTCCCGTTCCAGGTCGCGCAGCAGGTCCACGGTGTGCGCCCCCGCCGGGGCGCCGGTGGCGTGCAGCACGCCGGTCTCCAGGCCCCGCAGCGCCGTCCTCCACGCCAGCGTCAGGTACTCGCCGGCGCCGCGGCGGGAGGTCAGCCGGTAGCGCCTGGCCACCCGGTACAGCGAGTGGTAGAGGTTGGCCACCAGCGGATAGTTGAAGGCGCGGTCGGTCCGCTGGCTGTCGTGCCGGCTCCACTCGTGCGGCCGCCGGGACGGCCTGGGCTCGGCCCAGTAGCAGCCGGACCGCACCGCCAGCGTCTCGGCGTCCTGCAGCACGCCGAGCAGGAAGTCGTCGACGTAGGCCTCCAGCACCGCCACCTGCCCGGGGTCGGGGTCCAGCGCGTTCTTCTCGGCCAGGAACATGGCGATCGGCAGGCCGTACTCGTCGCCGGCGCCCACCTGCCACGACTCCTCGCTGTCGAGGTACACCGACTCGAACCTGTCGTCGTAGGGCAGGAATGCGTGGTGGCGGCCGTACGGGTCCAGCGGGTTGCGGTAGAGCTGCCGCTCCACGATGAAGCGCGCCCTGGCCCTGAGGGTCTCGGCGACCGGCGGGATGGCGTAGAACAGCAGGCGGGTCCACTTGTCGCCGTCCCAGCGGACCAGCAGCGGCTTCTGCCCGGGGGTGTCGAAGCGCAGCCGCCAGCGCCAGCGGTCCTGCTGGCGGCCGCCGGCCTCGACCACGACGCCGCCGGCCTCGGGGATCAGGGTGGGTTGGTGGTCGCTGGTGAGCTGCAGCAGCACCTGCTCGCCGCGGGGCGCCACCATCCCGGGGACGGCGTGGACCGCGACCTTGCCGGCGCGCCGGGCCTGCTCGGCGAGCTCGGCGTAGGCGTGCAGCAGCACGAACCGGAACCGCAGCCGCCGGGACTCCCCCGGCGCCAGCTCGAGCGAGCTGTGCCCGTGGAACCAGCCGCTCTGCCGGTCGCGCTCGGCCGCCCAGCTGCGCCGCTGCCGCGCCGCGCGCGAGTGGACCGCCAGCCAGTAGGGACCTTCGAACACGTCGCTCCACTGGTCGCCGGCGGCCGGGTCGATCTGGTAGGCGGCCTCCAGCGCGGTGTCGGCCAGCGGCTGGAACAGCAGCGCCGGGAAGTCCCCCCGCGGCCGTTGCAGCAGCGCGTAGGAGCCGTGCCCGGAGATGTGCAGGTGCTGCTTGACGCGCCGCTCGTGCCAGGCCCGCTGCGGCGGCCCGGCCACCCGCTCCGTCGCCGGCAGGCCGGCGAACAGCCCGCGGTAGTCGCTGTTGGGGGTGAAGGCCAGGGCCAGCTCGCCGACCTCGATCGGGGCGCCCAGCGCGTTGGCGACGTCGACGTCCCAGCGCAGGGAGTCGCCGTCGAAGCGGAAGCGCTGGCGCAGCGCGATGCTCCGCAGCCCGCCGGGGACGGCCGAGGCGCCCGCGTAGCCGACGGTGATGCTGCCGGCCCCGGCGTCCAGCTCCACGCCGCGGACGTCGCCCGAGCGGCTGGTGGCCTCCTCCCGCCAGCCGCCGTCCTCCCACACGCTGAAGGCGAGGTCGCCGAGCCGCGGCGGGTCCGCCCCGTCGGCGACGTACTCCAGCCTGCCGCCGGCCCCGGTCAGGGAGCTGACCACCCCGCGCCGCGGGTCGACCCGCGGGCTGAGCCCGCCGCCGTCCAGGCGCATGGCGGGCGTCACATCTTCACGGCGCCGGCGGCCAGCCCGCTGACGTACTGGCGCTGCAGCAGCAGGAACACCGCCATGCACGGGACCATGGCGACCAGCGCGCCGGCGTCCAGGGTGCCGAAGTCGACCCGGCCGTAGCTCCCCGCCTGCAGGTTGTTCAGCGCGATCGGCAGGGTGAAGCGCGTGTCGGAGGTGAGCAGGATGAGGGCGGCGAGGAACTCGTTCCAGGCGAACAGGAAGGCGAACAGGGCCACCGTGACGATGCCGGGCAGCACCAGCCGCCACAGCACCCGGTACAGCACGCCCATGATCGACAGGCCGTCGATCAGGGCCGCCTCCTCGATCGCGCGCGGGACCTGCGCGAAGCTGTTGCTCATGATGAACACGCCGAACGGCAGCTGGAAGGTGATGTAGATCAGGGTGAGGCCGAGCAGGCTGTCGCTCAGGTGCAGCCAGGTCAGCACGGTGAACAGCGGCGCCAGGATGCCCTGGAAGGGAACCATGAACGGGGTGAGGATCACCACGAACAGCAGGCCGCTGCCGCGGAACCTGAGCCGGGAGAAGCCGTAGCCGGCCAGCGTGCTCAGCAGCACCGAGCCGACGGCCGTGCCGACCGCGACCAGCGCGCTGTTGCCGGCGTAGTGCAGCATCCCGGCGCCGGTCTCCAGCAGCCGGTGGTAGCTGCGGAAGGTCAGCTCGGTCAGCGACTCGAGCGACGGCGCCTGGGTGTCGGCGGTCGCCCCCTGCAACGAGCGGATCACCGTCCACAGCACCGGGAACAGGAACACGGCCGCCAGCACCACCGACACCGCGTAGAAGGCCACCGGCAGGAGCCTCCTGCCGCGGGCGGCGGTCGCCACGCTCAGAGCTCCACGTCCTTCCGCAGCAGGCGCAGCTGGGCGACGCACAGCACGATCAGCACGATCAGCAGCGCCACCGACAGCGCCGCGCCGTAGCCGAGGCGGTAGCGGATGAAGGAGATGGTGTAGATCCACAGCACCGAGGTCAGGGTGGTGTTGTGCGGGCCGCCCCGGGTGAGGATGTAGAACTGGTCGAAGGTCAGGATCGACGCGGTGATGGTCAGCAGCAGCACCAGCGCGCTGGTCCGGCGCAGCAGCGGCAGGGTGACGCGCAGCTCCCGCTGCCACCAGCCGGCGCCGTCGATGCGGGCGGCCTCTCCCAGCTCGTGCGGCACCGCCTGCATGCCCGCCAGGAACAGGATCATCGCCACGCCGACGTTCTTCCAGGAGGTGAGCAGAGCCACCACCGGCAGCGACAGCTTGGCGTCCCCGAGCCAGGCGACGTTGCCGCCGCTGAGGCCGAGCCACTTGACCGCCCCGTCGACCACCCCGGTGCCGGGCTGCAGCATCACCAGGAACGCGTAGGAGGTGGCGGCGATCCCCAGCACCACCGGCAGGAAGTACACCGTGCGGAAGAGCCCCACGCCGCGCAGCCGGCGCCGCACCAGCAGTGCCAGGCCGTAGCCGGCGACCACCTGCAGCGGCGTGGCCAGCGCCGTGTACTTGGCGGTGAAGACCAGGCTCTGCCCGAAGGTCTGGTCGCCCAGGACCTCCCGGTAGTTCTCCAGGCCGATCGGCCGGGTGCGGCCGAACAGCGGCCAGTTGTTGAACGACATCCAGATCATCAGGCCCAGCGGGACGAGGAAGAACACGGTCACGAACAGCACGGCCGGCAGCACCACCAGCACGCCGACCCGGCCGCGGCGGCGTTGCAGCGCGGGCCGCCGTGGCCGTGCGGCCCGGGAGCGGCCGCCCCGGCGGAGGGCGTCCGCGGAGGCGACCGTCCCGCTATCCACCGATCCCCGCGTACGCCTGCTCGATCAGCTTCTTGGCGGAGGCGTCGGCCGCGGCCAGCGCCTTCGCCGGGTCGGCGCCGGAGAACACGATCTGCGACACCGCCGTCAGCCAGGGGCCGTTGGCGTCGTTGCTGATCGCGCTGGCGGCGACGCTCCGCTCGGCGTCGCCCTTCCTGGACGCCTCGACCTCGGCGGCGATGTACGGGTACCGCTTGCTGAAGTCGCTGGTCAGGATGTCGCTGCGGATCGGCGCGAGGGTCGCCTTGGTGTTGAGCAGCTGCTGGTCCTTCTCCAGCGCCCAGGTGATGAAGGTCCAGGCGTCGTCGGGGTGCTTGGACCCCGCGGAGATGCCCAGCAGGTCGCCGCCGTGGAAGGTCGAGAAGTCGCCGTTCTTGCCGGGGATCGGGGCGATGCCGACGTCCACGCCGGCCTTCTGCGCGGTGGGGATCTGCTGCGGCGTGCCGACCCAGATGCCGACCTTGCCGTTGGCGAAGTTCTGCCCCCAGGTGGCGCCCGTCTCGGACTTGTCGGCGGGGGCGACCTGCTTCTCCACCCACAGCCGGCGGTAGAAGCTCAGCGCCTCCGCGACCTCGGGGGTGTTGAAGCTGGTCTGCTGGTCCGGGCCCGGCTCGGTCATCATCTTCCCGCCGGACGCCCAGATCAGCGGCGACACGGTGTAGATCATGCAGCCGCCGCAGTCACCCGGCAGCGAGTAGCCGTAGACGCCGCCGCCGAGGGCGGTGATCTTCTTGGAGTCGGCCTCGATCTCCGCCCAGTTGGCCGGCGGCTTGTCCGGGTCCAGGCCGGCCTTCTTGAACAGGCCCTTGTTGTACATCAGCATCGACGGCCCGCCCACGTGCGGGGTGGCGTAGATCCTGTCCTGGTAGGTCGACAGGTTCATCTGGCCGACGTCCAGCACGTTCTTGAACGGCAGGGCGTTGACCCTGCTGGTGATGTCCTGCAGCACGCTGGTGGCGGCGAACAGCGGCCCGTTGATGTCGTCGAAGCCGACGATGTCGGGCGCCGAGCCGCCACGGACCGCCGAACCGAGCTTGTTGACGTACTGATCGTCGGGCACGGTCGTCAGCTTGACCTCGAGGTTGCCGTGCGAGGCGTTGAACCTGGAGGCCAGGGTCGGGTTGATGTCGTTGTTGCGGCCCCAGAAGGTGAGCGTGGTCTTGCCCTTCGAGCCGCTGGAGCCGTTCCCGCAGCCGGCCACGCCGAGCAGCATCACCACCCCGATGGCGACCCCGATCGCCGCCCTGATCCTGCCGCTGGTCATGCCAACCACCCCTTCCGCGGGCGCTCACGGCCCGCCGTCGGCCGCCCGGATCGCCAGCGGGAGCCAGACCCGCATGGCGCGGCCGTCGCGGTTGTCCCATTGGAAGTAAGGAATCGCGGTCGCGGTCACCGGCCGCTCGGTCGCCAGCTCGCCGGGCGGCCGCGGCCCGTAGGGGAGGCCGTCCGCCGGCGGCCGCGAGCGCACCACCGCGTCCGCCTCGACCAGCACCGTCGGGCCGACGCCCCGCAGGTCGCGCTCGACCGCCCGCAGCCGCGCGCCGGGCGCCAGCGCCAGCTCCTCGACGTCGACGCCCGCGGCCTGGTCGGCCTGCTCGAAGCAGTACACCAGCGGGCCGCGCTCGACGGCGACGGCGCCGCGGAGCGCGTCGAGCCGCTGGTGCGGGTAGGTCAGGCGGGGCGTGAGGTCCAGGCGCAGCCGCAGCCGGTCGCCCGGCCGCCAGGCGCGGCTGGTGACCGCGTACCCGCGCCCGTCCGGCTCGGCCGGCCGCTCCTCGCCGTCCACGACCAGGCGCGCGCCCGTGGCCCAGCCGGGGATGCGCAGCGCGAGCGCGGCCGGGGCGGCCGGCGCCGCCAGCACGGTGACCTCCACGTCCCCCGACCACGGGTAGCCGGTCGCCACCGACAGCCGCAGGCGGCCGGCCGGCAGCCGCGCGGTGACCTCGGCGGGCAGGTACTGGTGCAGCCAGAGGGCGTCCCCGTCGACGGTGGCGAGGTAGTGGCCGAGGGAGCCGACCAGCCGCATGATGTTCGGCGGGCAGCAGGCGCAGCTGAACCAGGCGCGGCGGCGCCCGTGGTCGTCGCCGTCCAGGTGGTCGCCGCGGCGCTGCAACGGGTTCACGTAGAAGAAGCTGCCGCCGTCCGCCGCGGTGGACACCGCGAACGCGTTGTGCAGCGTGCGCTCGATGAGGTCGGCGTAGCGGGACTCGCCGGTGGCCAGCAGCAGCCGCCAGCTCCAGTGCACGCTGGCGACCGCCGCGCAGGTCTCGTTGTAGGACCGGTCGGGCGGCAGCTCCCAGCGGTCCCCGAACGACTCAGTCGCGTGGCGGGCGCCGAGGCCGCCGGTCAGCGACATCTTGGTGGCGACCATGTCCCGCCAGCGCCGCCGCGACGCCTCCAGCAGCGAGCCGTCGCCGCGCTCCAGGTACAGGTCGACCACGCCGCTCTCCAGGTAGAGTGCGCGTACCGCGTGGCCGACGAGGGTGTCGGCCGCCCGCACCGGCAGGTGGTCCTGGAGGTAGGACAGGCCGTGCCCGCTCGACCCCACCAGGCCCCTGCCCCGCTGCTCCACGAACCTGCTGGCGAGCTCCAGGTAGGAAGGTTCGCCGCTGAGCCGGTACAGCTCCACCAGCGCGGTCTCGACCACCGGGTGCCCGTCGATGCCCGGGTGCCCGCCGTGGAGGAACACCTCGACCAGGTGGTCGGCGAACCGCCGCGCCACGCCGAGCAGGCGCTTGTCGCCGGTCGCCCGGTTGGCCGCGACCGCCGCCTGGATCAGGTGGCCGGCGCAGTAGAGCTCGTGGCTGGACGACAGCCTGGTGTAGCGGCTGGCCGGGTCGACGACCTGCACCCAGGAGTTGAGGTAGCCGTCCTCGCCCTGGGCCCGCTCCAGCAGCTCGGTGGACGCCTGCAGGAACCGCGCCAGGGTCTCGTCGGGCCCGCGGGCGAGCTCCCAGGCGACGGCCTCCAGCACCTTGTACAGGTCGGAGTCCATGAACACCGGGCCGCGGTGGGCGCCGGTCCCCTCCCCCGCGGCCAGGCGCAGGTTGTCGAGGTTGCCGGCCTCCTCCAGCCGCTCGAACGCCAGCGGCAGGGTGACCTCCCGGTTGCGCCGCTGCCAGCGGCCCCACGGGCCGCCGGTGATCCGCACCGCGTCGACGCCGAGGGGGCGCTGAACGGCGCGCGCCGCCGCGGTGGGCACGGCCGGGCCGCTGACCCAGTCGGGGCCGGTCTCAGCCATGGCAGCCACTGGTCACGCCCACCTGCTCCTTCGGCCGGAGCGGACGGAAAACCATTTCTCAAACGGAAACGTAGGGCTGCCGTTCCAGCATGTCAACCTTTGCTGTACCGTGCTTAGCCAGGCAAGGAAGGGAGAAAACGGTTGCTGAAGCGGTCGACCGCCGCACGTGCGACGATCCGTGACGTCGCCGCCCGGGCCGGCGTGTCGGTGGGCACGGCGTCCAAGGCGCTCAACCACCGCGGGCAGCTGCGGGAGCAGACCCGCGCCCGCGTCCTGGCGGCCGCCCAGGAGCTGAACTTCCGGCCGAACACGCTCGCCCGCAGCCTGACGTCGGGGCGGACCTACACCGTCGGCCTGGTGACCAGCGACAGCTACGGCCGCTTCAGCATCCCGGTGATGCTCGGCGTCGAGGACGCCCTGGGCGCCGAGCAGATCTCGGTGTTCCTGTGCGACACCCGCGACGACCCCATCCGCGAGCAGCACCACGTGCGCACGCTGCTCACCCGCCGGGTCGACGGCATCATCGTGACCGGCCGCCGGATCGAGGCGCGGCCCCCGGTGGAGACCGACCTGCCGGTCCCCGTGGTCTACGCGATGAGCCAGTCGGCCAGCCCCGCCGACTTCTCCGTCATCCCCGACGACGAGGGTGGCGGCGCCCTCGCCGCCCGCCACCTGCTCGCCACCGGCCGCCACCGGATCGGCCACGTCACCGGTCCGGACCGGTTCCTGGCCACCCACCGGCGCGCCGAGGGGCTGGCGGCGGTGCTGGCGCAGGCGGGGCAGGCGGTCGCCGGCGGCGAGGCGCTGTTCGGGGAGTGGAGCGAGGACTGGGGCCGCCGGGGCGCGGACATGCTGCTGCGCGCCGAGCCGGACGTGGACGCGGTCTTCTGCGGCAGCGACCAGATCGCGCGGGGGGTCACCGACACCCTCCGCGAGCGGGGCCGGCGCATCCCCGAGGACGTCGCCGTGGTCGGCTTCGACAACTGGGAGCCGATGGCGGTCGGCTGCCGGCCGCCGCTCACCACCATCGACCCCAACCTCCACGACGTCGGACGGGTCGCCGCCGAGCACCTGCTGGCCGTGATCGACGGCGAGCCGCCGGAGGGCGGCCTGCACACGGTCCCGGGCTGGCTGGTGGTCCGCGGCTCGACCGCGGCCAAGCCACTCTGAGGCGCCCCGGCCGGCGCTCGCCCGGGACGATAACCCCGGGCCGTGCCGGCATCACCTGTCACAGCACGCCCCGCGGTCTCGTCTCCAGGGTTGACAGCCGGAAGGAGGAACCTATGAACGGCAACGGAGCATCGACCCGGACGGCCGGCGGCGGGTTCGTGGTGGCCGTGACCGTGCTGGCGGGGACCCTCATGCTGGCGGCCGGCGTGTGGGCGCTGGCGGCGCCGCAGGCGTTCGCGGAATTCGCCGGCTTCCCCGCCAGCCGGCACTTCGTCCACGACGCGGGCGCCTTCCAGGTCGGCATCGGCGCCACCCTGCTGCTGGCGCTGGCCTGGCGCGACGGGCTCTCCCTGGCGCTCGCCGGCTTCCTGGCCGCCAACAGCGTTCACGCGGTGAACCACTTCGTCGACCTCGGGCTGGGCGGCCAGGCGTCGGAGGCGTGGGCGCTGGTGGCGGTGTCGGTCCTGACCGCCGCCGCGCTCGCCCTGCGGCTGCGGGCGCTCGGCTGGGTGGTCGGCGAGGTGGGCGCGGTCGCGGCGCCGGCGCTGTCGCGCTACGCCAGGCAGAAGACCGCCGTGCTCACCACCTACCGGCGCGACGGCTCACCGGTCGCCACCCCCCTCAGCGTCGTCGCGGACGGCGACCGCCTGCTCGTCCGCAGCTACGAACGGGCCGGGAAGGTGCGCCGGATCCGCCACCACCCGGAGGTGCGGATCGCGCCGTCCACGACGCGGGGCACGCCGACCGGCCCGGCGACGCGCGCCAGGGCCAGGCGCCTCGGCGGCGCCGAGGCCAGGCGGGCGGCCCGCCTGCTCGCCAGGAAGCACCCGGTCCTGCACGGCGTCCTCGTCCCCCTCACTCACCGGGCGTTCCGCTCCCGGTACGGCCGCACCGTCCACTTCGAGCTGTTGCCGCTCGACCCGCCGCCGGCGCGGCCGACGTGCCCTTCGGATAGGGTGGTCGCCACGGCATAGGCGACCTGCGAGGGACGAGGGAACATGGACTGGAAGCTCGAGCTGGTGGCGGTGCCCGTCTCGGACGTGGACCGCGCCAAGGCCTTCTACACCGAGAAGGCCGGCTTCAACGCCGACCACGACCACCAGGTCAGCGACGAGCTCCGCTTCGTGCAGCTGACGCCGCCCGGGTCGGCCTGCTCGATCGCGCTCGGGACCGGGATCACCCCGGCCCCGCCGGGCTCGGTCCGGGGCCTGCAGCTGGTCGTCTCCGACATCGAAGCGGCCCGCGCGGAGCTGGTCGGGCGCGGCGCGGAGGTCAGCGAGATCCAGGACCTCCCCTGGGGCCGGTTCGTGTTCTTCGACGACCCCGACGGCAACGCCTGGTCGGTCCAGCAGCTCCCGCCGTGGAGCAACTGAGCGTCGGGCCGGGGCTCAGCCGCCGGCGGCGGCCCGGTCGGCGTGCAGGTCGATCCGGACCAGGGGCATCGCACGCCTCCTCGAAGCTGGGACGAGAGGTGCTTTCCCAGCGTTGGGCGGCATTCATCCGGCAAACGTGAACCTGGTCGCATCCTTGGGGAACGACGACCACGCGATCACCCGCCGCGGGTGCAGGGTCCCTGGCTCGGAGTAGGAGCTTGCCTCGAACTTGATGCCGTACTCGGCGTACTTGTCGTTGGCGAGGTCGGCGAGCCGCTGGGCCAGCTCCGGCGAAGGCTTCGACACGCGAACCTCTCCCTGCACCACCACGACCTTCCACGGGTCCGGTAGGTGCATGGTGACGTGCGGGTTCGCCCGCACCATCCGCACGTGGACGGTTTCGGGGCTGCCCCCGTAGTACCAGACGTCGTCGACCCACAGGCCGTCGACCGGTACCACGTGCGGGCTCCCGTCCGCGTGGTTGGTGGCAAGCCAGTACTGCTTGGCCTGCTCTAGCTGGGCACGCACGGCCTCCCAGGCCAGTGTCTCCGTCGTCCGCCCGTAGCCCTGAGGCAGGACCAGCTTCTCCGTGGTCGGCATGGCAGCGCTCCTCCTCGTCGTCGTTCCGTCGGGCAGTACAACATCCGCCGCCGACATGGCGGGCTTGGCGCGACGAGGTCGGCCAGCGTGGCGCGGTGTTCGGCTGGTCGGTCATCGGGGAGGTAGCCTGCCCGATCGTGGAGTACTTCTTCTACTGTCGTGGCCTGCCGGGGACCGAGGCCCTGCTGGAGGAGTTGGCCGAGGCCCACTGGTCGTTCATGGACCGCTATGCGGAGGCGATGATCGCCCGGGGGCCGACGCTGACCCCGGACCGCACCACCTGGACCGGCAGCATGCACATGGTGGACCTTCCCGATGCCGAGGCGGCGCGGGTGTTCGCCTTCCAGGAGCCCTTCTACCGGGCTGGCGTGTACGGCGAGGTGCTGGTGCGCCGCTGGCGCAACGTGCTGGGCCGCACGATGTGGCAGTTCCCCGCCGAGCTCGGCGATGACCGGCGTTTCCTGGTCATCGGCCACGGCAAGCCGGGCGTGGACGCGACCCGCCAGGCGCTGGGGGCGGCGCGGCGGCGCTGGTTTGGCGAGCCCAGCCACCGCGACGGGGTCATCCTGCGCGGGCCCTTGCTGTCCGACGACGGCACGGCGTGGGTGGGCAGCGCGCTGCTGGTTCAGCTGCGCGACCGTGCCGCTGTGGAGGCGATGCTGGCCGGCGCGCCCTACGTGCAGGCCGGGCTGTACACGAGCGTGGAGATCCACGACTGGCAGTTCGGCGGGCGCCCCCCAGGGCTACCAGATCGCTGATTGAGCCGCCGTGTCAGCAGTGACTCGACGTCAGCCTGATGTACCAGATCGGATCCCAATTGATGAAGAACGAGGCGGGCGGAGGTACGCAGGTGACCTGGTGGCCATTGATGTCAAGGAGTCTCGCCGCCGCGCCACCTGACTGGTTGTTGATGATCGCACCGACGCCGTGCCAGTAACTCAAGCTGTACGTACCGTAGTAGTAGAAGTCGAAGATGTAGGACCCATTGCCATAGGGCACTGCGGCGCAGACGTACTGGTACGCACACGTGAAGGTGGCGGCCGTGGTGAAGTAGCGGTGTACCGCGGCCGGTGACGTCGTCGGCGCCGGGGTGGCGACCGATACCGCGGAGGTCCGGCTGCTCCGGCTGGGGAGATGCGCAGTGCGTTCTCCGCCTGCCCCCTGAGCGACCGCAATCGTGCCGTCCCTCGTCCGGTCCGCCGGTACCCGGGCAGATGCCGGCATGGCACCGGCCGCGAGGAAGCTCGTCAGTAGCCCGATGAGCACGATGATCGCGCGTTGTCCGATCTTCATGACCCTCCCCCTGTTAGGTGTGCCCGTCCGAGCGGTATCAGCACTGAGGGATTTCATTGTTTGTTTTCGGACCGTGAACCCAACACTCGGCCCTGATCACCCGCAACGCCGTGGCCACCGGCCCGCCGGTCGCTGGCCCGGACCAGCGGATTGGCAGACAGCCTGGATCGCCAGCGGCTGGGTGTCCAGGCAGGGAACCGGCAGAATACCGGCAGCATCCGGCAGCTCGCCTTCGCCGGTTTGGCTGTCTGCTACGGCACGGCTGCCACGCTGTGCAGCTCCGTCGCGGCGATCCCCGTCGCCGCCGGCAGGGTCGACCGCACGGGGGTCGCGGTCCAGTTGCTCGGCCCGATGATGTTCCAGGCCTCGCCGAGCTGGCCCCAGTGGTTGTCTCCGGCGGCATAGACGCTGCCGTCTGCCAGGCGGAACAGGGTGTGGTACTCGCCGCCGTCGACCTGCGCCACGCCGGTCAGCGAGGCGACGCGCGCCGGCGTGGTCTGCGATTCCGAGGTCGTGCCGATGCCGAGCTGGCCGAACTCGTTGTGGCCCCACCCCCACGCGGTGCCGTCGGAGGCGACCGCGAACGAGCCGGCGTCGCCGGCGCCGATCGAGACGACCTCCGGCAGCCCGGAGGCCTGCCGCGGCACCGGCTTCGCCACCGACTCGACGCCGATCCCCAGCTGGCCGTACCCGTTCAATCCGAAGCCCCACACCGTGCCGTCGGTCTTCAGCACCGCGGTGTGGTAGTCGCCGGCGGCCACGGCCTTCACGCCCGACATGACCGGGGTCGGCGTCGCGCGCGTGGTCGTGGTCCCGTCGCCGAGCTGGCCGTAGTTGTTCGCGCCCCAGGCGTACAGCGTGCCGTCCCCGGTCAGCGCGAAACTGTCGAACCGCCCGACGGCGACGGCGACCACGCCAGCCAGTCCGGGCACGGGCTTCGGGCTGGAGGGGTCGGTCGTGCCGTCCCCGAGCTGGCCGTAGTCGTTCCCGCCCCACGCCCACACCGTTTGGTCGGCCAGCCGCGCCAGCGTGTGCAGGGAGCCGGCCGCGACCTCGACGGCATCGGTGACGCCCTGCGCCCGCACCGGCAGGTACTGGTCGGTCGTGGTCCCGTCGCCCAGCGCGCCGCTGGTGTTCATGCCCCAGCCCCAGACGGTGCCGTCGGACAGCACGGCGACCCCGCAGGCCGTGTCGTACTCGCCCGCCGCGACCGCGGTCACACCGGCAAGCCCCGACACGGCCTGCGGGGTCGCCGACGCACTTGCGCCGGGCACACCGCTTTCGCTGGCGTAGTTGGAACCCCACGTATACGCGCGTCCAAGGCCGGACGGGAAGGCGACCAGGGTGGCGACGACGGCCCCCGCCGGCGCGCCGGCGATCGTGCTGGTCCCGGCCAAGGTGACCGCGCCCTCTCCCGGCGCCACCGCGTGGATCACGATCCCCGACCACCCAAGGGTGACCCGGCAGCCGCCGCGCGAGCGCTGCGTGACCTCGACGGCGACTTCCGTGGCGGTTGGCCAGACCTCGACCGCCCCGTCCGCGGACTGGTGGCCGAGCAGCAGCGTGGTGTGGTTGTTGCAGCTGGCGTCGAGGTTCGGCCCCGCAATGACCCTCACCGGCGCGTCCACGCCGAACGCGAACCCCGGCGGGGCGTGCAGCACGACGGTTCCCTTGCCGATGTCCCCTGACTTCTGCTCGACGAGTCGCGGCTGCGGCAGCACCGCCGAGGTTCCGGTCTCCAGCTCGAGGTTCACGGAGTCCACGGCGACGTCCGCGCGCGCGGTGCCGGGCAGCGCCAGCGCAGCCACGACCGCCACGACGGCAAGAACCGTAAGAACGGCAGGAACGGAGCGGCGCTGCATGAGGACCCCCCCTTGGCTGGGCCGTGGTTCAGGTCGAGTCGGCACAAGGGCGGCACTCTAGCCCGCGATGCGCCCGCAGGTCGCCGCTTCCCGGTGAACTGCCGGCAAGCTGCCGCGAAACTGCCGGTCGCCTGGCTTGCCTGGTGGTCGGGGCGAACGGAGCGGCGTCGGATACCAGAAGGGCCAACCCTCGCGGCTGCCTGGATTGGCCGGGCTGTGCGAGGATCGCCCGAAACGGTCGGCTCCAAGGGGGTGGGTGGCCGCGCGAGAGGGAGACGGGACCGCGGTGGGCCAGGTGGGCTTTGGTGCGTTGGTGCGCGCCTACCGGGAGCGGGGGTTGCTGTCGCAGGAGCAGCTGGCCGGGCGATCAGGGCTGAGCGCACGGGCAATCCGGGACCTGGAGGCGGGAAGGGTCCGGCGCCCACGGACGGAGTCGGTCCGGCTGCTGGCGGACGCGCTTGGGCTGGCCGGCACGGACCGCGAGCGCTTCGAGCGGGCCGCCCGCCAGCCCTCCTTGGCTGGACGGTCCGCGGTTCAGCCGTCACCACCGTCGCCTGAGGGCGCCGCCCTGAGCCAGCTACCACCGGCTGCCGCCGACTTCGTCGGCCGAGTCGAGCTGGCCAGCCGGCTCCGGCAGCTGTTGGCGGGCCAGCCGGACGGCATGGCCGGGGCGCCGGACGCGGCACCGGCCGTCTGCGTGGTGGCCGGCAAGGCGGGCGTCGGCAAGAGCGCCCTGGCCGTCCACGTCGCCCACCAGCTCGTAGCCGACTTCCCCGACGGGCAGCTGTACGCCAGCCTCCGCGGCGGCGCCGACCCGGAAACGTCGCCGCTGGACCCGGCGGAGGTCCTCGGGCGGTTCCTGCGCGCGCTCGGCGCGAACGGCGACGCGATCCCGTCCGGGGTGGAGGAGCGCGCCGGCCTGTACCGCAGCCGCCTGGCCGGCAGGCGCGTGCTGGTGGTGCTGGACGATGCCGCCGGTGAGGCGCAGGTCCGCCCGTTGCTACCCGGCGGCGCGAGTGCGGCGGTGTTGGTCACCAGCCGTGTCCCCTTGACGGCGCTGGAGGGCGCGCGGCTGGTGCACCTGGACGTGCTGGAGGCCGGGCAGGCGGTGGAGCTGCTGGGCCGGATCGCCGGGCCCGAGCGGGTCGCGGCCGAACCGCAGGCGGCCGCCGCGATCGTCGCGGCGTGCGGGCGGCTGCCGCTGGCGGTGCGGATAGCCGGGGCTCGCCTGGCGGCCCGCCAGCACTGGCCACTGGCCCGGATGGCGAGCCTGCTGACCGACGAGCGCGGCCGGCTCGACGAGCTTGCCTGCGGCGACTTGGAGGTGCGTGCCAGCCTGTCGCTCAGCTACCAGGGGCTGGGCCGGCAGCATCGGCGCCTGTTCCGCCGGCTGGGGCTGCTGGCGGCGCCGGACGTGGCCGGCTGGGTCGCCGGTGCGCTGCTTGGCGGCCCGCCTGCGCAGGCTGGACGGGTATTGGAGGACCTGGTCGACGCGCAGCTGGTCGACGTGGCCGGGTGGGACGCCACCGGGCAGCCGCGGTACCGGCTGCACGACCTGCTGCGCGCCTACGCCCACGAGCGAGCCGACGTCGAGGAGCCGGCTGCGCGTCGGCGGGCGGCGCTGGAGCGGGCGCTGGGCGCCTGGCTCACCCTGGCCGAGCAGGCCGACCAGCTGCTCCCGAGCGGCCTGTACGCGGTCAGCCACGGTGGCGCACCACGCTGGCCACCAGCCACGACGATGGCCGCCGAGCTGCTCGCCGACCCGCTGAGCTGGTTCCAAGCCGAGCGGGTCGCCTTGGTCGCCGCCGTCGAGCAGGCCGCCGACGCGGGGCTGGAGGAGCTGGCCTGGGACCTCGCCGGCTCGCTGATCAACTTCCTCGACCTGCGCGGCTACCTTGACGACTGGCAGCACGGCCACACGGCCGCGCTCGCCGCGGTCCGGCGGGCAGGCAACCTCCGGGGCACGGGCTCGTTGCTGCGGGGGTTCGGCTACCTCAGCATGAACCGGGGCGGCATGGCGGCCGCCATGGAGCACTTCGAGCGCGCTCTGTCGATCCTCGGCCAAGTCGGCGACCGCCGCGGGCAGGCGCATGCCATGGAGGGCATCGGCGCGGTCCACCGGCTGCAGAGCCGCTACGCCGAAGCCGCCGCCTGCTTGCAACCGGCCGTGACCATGCTGGTCCAGCTGGGCGACTGGCGCGGAGCGGCCTGGACCCGCTTCCAGCTCGCCGCGCTCCACAACGAGCAGGGCGAGCTGGTGGCCGCCCAGGCCGAGCTGGAGGAGGTGCTCGCCGAGTTTCGTCGGCTCGGCGACCAGCGTGGGGTGGCCTGGACGCAGCGGCGGCTGGGGCTGGTCCACAGTGCGCGCGGCGACAGCGACCGCGCTGCGGCCTGGCTACGGCGGAGCCTCGCCGGCCTGATCCACCTCGGCGACCGCACGACCGCGGCCGTGGTCCTCCGGGACCTCGGTGAGCTGGAGCTGCGTCGCGGCGATCGAGCGGCGGCCAGACAGCTGTTCCAGCAGTGCGCCGGAGTCGCGCGGGAGCTGGACAACCGGCTTGTCGAAGCCCGGGCGCTGCGCAGCCTTGGCGACCTGCACCGCCTGGAAGGTGACTCGGCGGCGGCCGTGCGCGCGCTGGAGCGGTCGGTGCAGCTCTGGCGAGCGCTCGACATGCCGACCGAGCTGGCCCAGGCGGTTCAGGGCCTCGGCGCGGCGCACCTGGATGCGGGATCGCCCGCGGCCGCCCGGTTCGCCCTGCGGGAGGCCCTCACGCTGTTGGAGCCGGGCACGCACGAAGCCAAGCGGGTCGCCGGGGACCTGGAACCGCTGCTCAAGGGGCTGCCCGCCCCTGAGAGGCCGTCCAGCGACCGTGCCTGAGCGATCCGGCCCGACCCACGACCCAGCAACACCACGTAGGTAGCGAGCATGCCAGGGCAGGGGCATTACGACGTCCGAGGACACTGGGCATTGGCGTCGAGGAACCTGGGGAGCTGCGCGGTGACCCGCCCTCACTACTGCCGGCCGTGGCGAGGACCCCGGGCGCCCGGACACGACGACCACCATGGCGCCCGCCGTGTGCGTACGCTGAGGCAAGGTGTCCAGCACCGGGGAGGAGCATGCCTGTGGGGGAGCCTGGGTGAAGCGGCCGTCGCGCACCAGCTTGCTGGTCGCCGCCGCGGCGCTGGCGCTGGTGGCCAGCCTGGCGGCCGTCGGGCGCCTGCAAGCACCCCGCCCGGCGGCCCCCGCCACCCGGCCGGCGGCCGCTCCCTCGGTGCCGGTGGTCAAGCTGGACGTCGGCGGGCCGGCCGAGGACGTGGCCCGCACCATCGAGCGGGTCGCCGGCCGCACCGTTGAGCACCTGTGGATCGCGCGCGACGGGCAGGTCCTGCGGGTGGACCCCGACGCCATGCGGCTGACCACCATGGTCGCTGGCTACCGGCCACGCGCGGACCGGCCGGTGCGGTTGGCCGTCACCCAGGCGGGCGCGCTGGTGGCCACGGTCGCCGGCGACCGGCTGCTGGTCATCAACCCCCGCACCGCCCGGGTCATCGCCACCGACCCCATCCCCACCCGCGCGCCGGTGGCGGGCACCGTCGATCTGGACGTGTTCGCGGTCTGCTGCGGCAGCACCAGCCGCCCCGGCGGCGGGCGGCTGGTTCGCCTTGGCTGGGGCCCCGGCCCCCGCCGGACGGTGGCGCTGCCCGGCCTCGGCCGGCCCGACGCGGTCGGCACCGGACCCAGCGGGGTGTGGGTGCGCGGCGCCGGCGGTGGCGTCTGGCACCTGGACAAGGACTCGCTGCGCGTGGTCGCCACCGTCGCGGTTCCCGGTGGGCTGGGCGCCACCCCGGGCAGCGTGGCCGTCACCAGCGGCGCGGTCTGGGTCGCCGACCCGGCCCGCGCGACCCTGTGGCGCATCGACCCTGGGCGCGACCGGCTGGTGGGCAGGGTGGCGGCCGACGGCTGGGACCTTGCCGTCGGCGCCGACCAGACGGTGTGGGCCAGCAGCGGCAACCGGCTGCTGGGCCTGGACCATGGACGGCTGCGGCACGCGGTCACGCTGCAGCAGCTGGGCGGCGACCGGATCAACGCGATCACCGCTGGCCCCGACGCCTTGTGGGTGGCGACGCCGACCGGGCTGTTCAGCGTCGACCTGGC
>DASQWY010000418.1:0-4795 GCA_035640005.1 Actinomycetes bacterium | reverse complement strand
GGGCGGCGCGCCCGCCGGCCCAGCGGCCCCCGGCGGCCCCGGCGGCGACGGCCGGCCGGCGCAGCTGCGGGCGCGCCTGTACGTCGCCGGCGACGCGCCGCTGATGGTGGCGCCGGTGGCCACGCTGCTTGCCCAGCGGGGCGCTGAGCTGACCGATGTGACGATCGGCACCCCGAGCCTGGAAGATGTGTTCATCCACCTGACCGGGAGGGCGCTGCGATGACCACGGTGCAGTCCCCCTCGCCCGCGACCACCCAGCCCGCCGGCCGCGCCGTCGCTCCCGGCAGGGTGTTCCTGGCGGTGCTGTGGCGCGACCTGTACGTGACCGGGCGCGAGCTGCCGGTGTTCCTCGCCCAGGTGGGGCTGCAGCCGCTGTTCCTGCTGTTCGTGTTCGGCAGGGTGCTGACCGACCTCGGCCTGGCGCGCCCCGGCTACACCCAGATCCTGTTCCCCGGCATCGTCGCGCTCACCGCCACCCTCACCGGCCTGCAGGGCACCGCCCTGCCGCTGGTGATCGACTTCGGCTGGACCAAGGAGATCGAGGACCGGCTGCTGGCGCCGCTGCCGGTGGGGGTGGTGGCGATCGAGAAGGTGGTGTTCGCCGCCATGCGCGCCCTGCTGGCCGCGGTGATCATGTTCCCGGTCGGCGTGCTGGTGCTCGGCTCGGTCCCCTGGCGGGCCAGCGGCGTTCCGCTGCTGGTCACCACTCTGGTGCTCGGCTCGCTGGTCGGCTCGGCGCTGGGGCTGATCCTCGGCACGGCGGTGCAGCCCAACCGGATCAACATCATGTTCGCGTTGATCCTCACCCCGCTGCTGTTCACCGGCGCCAGCCAGTACCCGTGGGCGTCGCTGGGCCGGCTGCGCTGGTTCCAGGTGGTGACCGCCTGCAACCCGCTCACCTACGTGAGCGAGGGGCTGCGGGCGGCGCTGGTGCCGCAGGTGCCCCACATGCGCCCGTGGATCTCGGTGCTGGTCCAGGTCGTCGCGCTGGTGGCGGCCATGACGGTCGGCGTGCGCGGCTTCCTGCGCCGCGCGGTCGACTGAGCGGCCGATGAGCGGGCGATCGCGGACGCCGGCCGGCACGCCGGCGCGCGCCGCGGTGGCCGCCGGGCTGCTGGCCGCCCTGCTGCTGGCCGGCTGCACCCTCCACGCCCGGCCCGAGCCGGCCAGGCGGCCGCAGACCGCCGGCCCCGAGGGCGGCAGCACCCCCGAAACCCGCCCGCCCATCCGGGTCGGCGGCAGGGTCGAGTGCCCGCCCGGCTGGCCGGTGCTGGCAACCTCCGACCGCCGCAGCTACCCGCCCGGCCATCCCGGCACGCCCTCGCCCACCGCCAACGCGGTCGCCTGCTACCGCACGGCCGCGCAGGCCACCGAGGACGGCTACCCGCCGGCGCCGCTGCCGCCCGGCGCCGTCGAGGTCGCCGGCGTCTACCTCGCCCCCACCGGCCCGCGCTTCTGGCAGAGCTGCCGGCAGGCCGCCAACCTGCTCGGCTTCGCCGCCCCCTGCCCCGCGCTGCTGCCCAGCTCGCCGCCGGGCGCGCCGGCGCCGCGGCTGTGCGCCGAGCCGGGCGACTGCCTGCGCGGGCAGGCGCTGCTGTTCTCCCTGGAGGGCTTCGAGGTGCCGCTCGACTACGTCGGCGCCCCCAACGCCCAGGAGCTCGCCGGCTACCTGTCGATCGCCGCCAACCCGAGCGGCGCCACCGCCGGCCGCCTCGCCCCCGGGTGCGCCGGCCAGCGCCGGGCCGTCGCCACCGCCGTGCACCGGGCCCGGGCGGTGCTGGCGGAGTGCCCCGAGGCCGGCCAGTCGGCCTCCTCCGGCGGCACCGTGGTGCTGCGCTGGCTGGAGCGGGGGACGGTGGTGACCGTCGGCGTGCTCGGCCTGAGCTCGGTCAACCGGCGGCTGGCGAAGCTGCTCGGCGACCACCTGCAGCTGGTCGCGCCGGCGCGCTGAAGCCCGGCTTCCCAGGGGCCCCGCCGGTGCCGGATGATCGGGCCGGCCGTGCGTCCAGGCAGACAGGAGGTGGCCGATGGCCACGCACGAGGTGCTGGTCGACTACGCGAAGACGCTCGCCGAGCAGCCCGGGACCGGGCACAACCGCTGGCACCCGGACATCCCGCCGGTGGTCCGCTGCCGGCCCGGCGACGAGGTCGTGCTGCAGACCCGCGACGCCTTCGACGGCCAGATGGGCCCGCAGGCCACCCTGGAGACGGTGGCGGCGCCCAACCTGAACGTCGTCCACCCGCTCACCGGCCCGGTGTTCGTCGACGGCGCCGAGCCCGGCGACCTGCTGGAGGTGGAGATCCTGGCGGTGGAGCCCGACCGCTACGGCTACACCGTGCAGGTGCCCGGCTTCGGCTTCCTGCGCGACCAGTTCCCCGAGCCGTACATGGCCCGCTGGCGCATCGACGGCGGCTGGGCGACCTCCGAGGACCTGCCGGGCGTGCGCATCCCCGGGCACCCGTTCATGGGCACCATCGGGCTGTCGCCGGACCGGCGGCTGCTGGAGGCGACCACCGCGCGCGAGCAGGCCGCGCTGGACCGCGGCGGCTTCGTGCTGCCGCCCGACCCGACCGACGCGATCCCCGGCGACCCGGCGATCGCCGCCACGGCGCTGCGAACCATCCCGCCGCGGGAGACCGCCGGCAACGTCGACATCAAGCAGCTGGGCGCCGGGACCCACATGCTCGTGCCCGTCTACGCCGAGGGCGGGCTGTTCTCCGCCGGCGACGCCCACTTCGCCCAGGGCGACTGCGAGACCTGCGGGACCGCCATCGAGATGCGCGCCACCCTGCGCGTGCGCTTCGCCGTCCACAAGGGCCGCGCGGCCAGCCTCGGCATCCGCGACCTGCAGTTCACCCGCGAGGACTACTTCGTGGCGCCCGAGTTCGCCGCCCCGCGGCGCTTCTTCGCCACCACCGGCCTGTCGGTCACCCGGGAGGGCGAGAACCGGCCGGAGGACCTCACCCTGGCCGCCCGCAACGCCCTGCTCAACATGATCGACCACCTCGGCGAGCACGGCGGCTGGACCCGCCAGCAGGCCTACGCCATCTGCAGCGTCGCCGTCGACCTCAAGGTCAGCGAGCTGGTCGACGTGCCCAACTTCGTGGTGTCGGCGTTCTTGCCGCTGGACATCTTCGGGTAGAGGAGGAGGCGGCATGGGCATCATCGGCTGGATCGTGGCCGGGCTGGTGATCGGGGCGCTGGCGCGGCTGCTGCTGCCCGGGCCCGACCCGATCGGCTGCCTCGGCACCATCCTGGTCGGCGTCGGCGGCTCCTTCGTGGGCGGGCTGCTGGCCAGCCTCATCTTCGAGGGCGACCTGCGGCTGCGCCCGGCCGGGCTGATCGGCTCGGTGATCGGCGCGATGCTGCTGCTGCTGGCGCGCCGCGCCCTGGTCGGCGGCCGCCACCCGTAGCCGTAGCCGTAGCCGCGGCCGCGCTCAGGGGGCGAGCTGCACGCGCACCTCCCCGCCGCGCTGCTTGGCCTGGTACATCGCCTGGTCGGCGCGGGCCAGCAGCGCCTCCACCCGGTCGGTGTGGCCGGCGGCCAGCGCCACGCCGATGCTCGTCGAGGGGGTCACCTGCCGGCCGGCCAGCGTCAGCGGCGCCCGCATCGCCTCGACGATCCTGGCGGCCACGGCCAGGGCCTCGTCGGCGTCGTGCACGTCCTGGCAGACCACCACGAACTCGTCGCCGCCGAGCCGCGCCACCAGGTCGGCGCCGCGGACCGCGGTGCGCAGCCGCTCGGCGACGGTGACCAGCAGCCGGTCGCCGGTGGCGTGGCCGAGCTCGTCGTTGACCTGCTTGAAGCGGTTGAGGTCGCAGAACAGCAGCGCCACCGTGGTGGGCAGCCGCTCGCTGCGGTCCAGCGCATCCCGCAGCCGCGGCAGCAGGGCGGCCCGGTTGGCCAGCCCGGTCAGCGGGTCGCGCAGGGCGCGCTCGGCCAGCTGCAGCTCGGCCTGCTTGCGCTCGGTGACGTCGCGGGTGGTGGCGTGCAGCTCCTGCATCTCCCCGTTGCCCGGGTCGGCGATGCTGCGCCCGATGGTCTCCACCCACAGGTGCTCGCCGTCGGCGCGGCGCAGCCGGTAGATGATGGCGAAGTCGGTGGGCCGCTCCAGCCAGCCGGCGTGGGCGAGCGCGAACGCCTCCACGTCGTCGGGGTGCAGCAGGTCGTACAGGGAGCGGCCGAGCAGCTCGGCCGGTTCGACGCCGAGCAGCCGGCGGGCGGCGTCGGAGGCGAACAGCCACACGCCCTCCGGGTCGTGCCGCGAGATCAGGTCGGTCGAGGTCTCGGCCAGCAGGCGGAACTGGCTGTCGGCGCGGCGCAGCTCCTCGGCCAGCTGGCTGGTCTCGCCGCGGTCGCGGAACGCCACCGTCACCGCGAACGGCGGCCGGCCGTCCGCGCCGGCCGGGACGGGGGCGGTGTTGACCGACAGCCGCACCGGCCCGCCGGGGCCGTCCAGGCGCAGCTCGACGTCCCGCTGCGGGCCGCCGGTGCGCCTGGTGACCTCCCAGGGGCAGTCGGCCGGCTCGATCGGGGTGCCGTCGGCCTGGAAGGCGGCGAGCAGCTGCACGGCGGGCCGGCCGAGCAGGTCGGCGGCTGCCAGCCCGAGCAGCCCCGCGGCCTGCTCGGCGCACTCCAGCACCAGGCCGTCGGCGTCGACGACCAGGGCGCCGTCGTGCAGCGACGCCAGCAGGGCCTGGTAGCGCTCCAGCGCGGTGGTCTCGGTCATGAGCTGCTGGCTCATCGGCCGCTCGGGTGCCGAGATGAGCAAGCCGGCTACGCCAGCGGCTCCA
>DASQWY010000417.1:0-11444 GCA_035640005.1 Actinomycetes bacterium | reverse complement strand
GGGTAGGCTCAGGGGATATCTGGCCCTCATCGCGGTGGTCGGCATCGCATTGCTCGCGCTGCTTGCGACCACCGTCGACCCCAACCGGCTGCGCGACCACCTGCCGCAGGTCGTCATCCTCGGCGCCGCCGTGCTGCTCGGGCACCTTGTCTCGGTCCCGCTCAGCCGAGACCGGCGCGGGCCCTCGGCGCACGTCGACTCGGCGTTCGCCTTCGCCCTCATTCTCTACGGTGGGGTCGGCGTCGCCGCCCTGCTGCACAGTGGCTCCGCCCTGCTGCACGGCGTGGCGCACCGCAAGCCGCCGCGCAAGGTGGCCTTCAACGTCGGGACCCACGCGATCGGCATGGCCGCCGGCGCCGGCGTGTGGGCGCTGCTCGGCGGCGGGCGGACCGTGACCACCGCCACCCTGCCGGCGATCCTGGCCGGCACCGCCGTGTTCGTGCTCACCAAGGGCCTGCTGGTCGGCGTGGCGGTCCGCCTCGACCAGGCCGGAACCCCGCACCTCAGCACCGCGCGCATGCTGCGCATCGCCGTGGTGCTCACGGTCATGGCCCAGGCGGTGGTGCTGGTGATCATGCTGGCCGCCAGCCAGACGACGGTGCTGCTGCTGGCGCTGGCGCTGCCCGCGCTGGCCGCCTACCCGGCGCTGCACAGCGAGGCCCGCGCCAACATCCGGCGCGGCGAGGCCGAGGACGCCGCCCAGCGTGAGGCGGCCCTGCACATCCAGGAGCGCGAGCTGCGCCTGCGGGAGCAGGAGGTGGCGCGCACCCTGCGGGAGACCGACCGGATGAAGGACGACCTGCTGGCGATGGTCTCCCACGAGCTGCGCAACCCGCTCACCACCGTGGTCGGCGTGCTGCGGCTGTTCAGCACGGGCGCGCCGCTCAGCGCGGAGGAGCGCCAGGAGATGCTGGAGATGGCCGACCGCCAGGCGCGGCGGCTGCGCAGCCTGATCGAGCAGCTGCTGCTGGCGGCGCGGTTCGAGCGCGGCGAGACCGGCAGCTACCCGTCCAGCGGCGCCGAGCTGGTGGAGGCCGACGCCGCCGAGCTGGTGCTGCAGGCGGCCACCGACGCCAGGGCCGGCCACCGCGACCATCCGATCAGGGTGGCGGTCGACGGCGGGCTGCCGGTGCGGGTCGCGCCCGACGCGATCCTGCAGATCCTCGGCAACCTGCTCGACAACGCCTGCAAGTACTCGCCGGCCGAGCGGGTCGTGCGGCTGGCCGCCGAGCGCGACGGCGGCCACGCGGTACTGTCGGTCACCGACGACGGCGCCGGCATCCCGCCGGCCGAGCGGGACCGGATCTTCGAGCGCTTCACCCGCCTCGGCGGCGAGGGCCGCGGCGGCCTCGGC
Organism: Actinomycetes bacterium; assembly: GCA_035640005.1. Taxonomy (GTDB): domain Bacteria; phylum Actinomycetota; class CALGFH01; order CALGFH01; family CALGFH01; genus DASQWY01. Next base: position 10,090 of record DASQWY010000417.1, on the reverse strand, counting down.
CTGGGCCTGTACATCGCCAGGCAGCTGGCCCGCGCCCAGGGCGGTGACCTGGTGCTTGCCGACCGGCGCGACGCCGGCGGCGCCCGCTTCGAGCTGCGCCTGCCGCTGCGCGACCGCGTCGGCGCGCCGGCGCCGGGCGCCGACCCGGCGATGCGCACGGTCGGCACCGGGTAGGGGGCCCGCCGCGGCAGGCGCACCTGCCGAGCTGACCGGTAGGGTGGGCCAGGGCACGGAATGCGCCGGCAGGCGCTGCCGTTGGCCTGACCGTGAGGTCAAGCGTGAAAGGACGGTCATGGCAACCACGGTGGAGCTGACCAGCGACAACTTCGAGGAGGTCGTCAGCGGCAACGAGCTGGTGCTGGTCGATTTCTGGGCCGAATGGTGCGGCCCCTGCCGCTGGTTCGCGCCGGTGTTCGAGCAGGCGGCGCAGCGGCACGAGGACATCGTCTTCGCCAAGGTCGACACCGAGGCGCAGCCGGGCCTGGCCGCCTCCTTCGGGATCATGTCGATCCCGACGCTGATGATCGTCCGCGACAGGGTGGTCCTGTACGCGCAGCCCGGCGCGCTGCCCGAGCCGGCGCTGGAGGAGCTGATCGGCAAGGCCAGGGCGGTCGACATGGAGGAGGTCCGCCAGCGCATCGCCGACCGCGCGGCCAGCGGCTAGGCCGGCCCCACGCGTGGCGACGCGACGCCGCCCCTGGTGGTTGCTGGGGTTGGCGGTCCTGGCGGTGCTGCTGGTGACGGGCGCGAGCGGTTCGTGGGTGGTGTGGCGGCACTTCCACCAGGGGCAGCGCATGCGCATCCCGGGGGAGGTGGCCAGCCCCTCCGCGCCCTGGCCCACGCCGGCTCCCGGCAGGCAGGCGAGACCCTCGGGGCCGCCGTTCGTGACCTCGGTGAGCCCGAACGGTCGCTACTTCCTCGACCAGTACGGCAGGCCGCTGCTGCTCAAGGGCGACTCCCCCTGGGCCCTTTTGACCAGGCTGTCGCCGCCGCAGGCCCGGCTGTGGTTCGCCGACCGCCAGCGGCAGGGCTTCAACGCCGCCATCGTCTCCTTGGTCGGCGCGGTCGCCAACGGCGCCCCCAGCGACGACGGCGCCACCTTCGACGGGCTGCTGCCCTTCGCAGGTGGCGACATCCTGCGGTGGCAGGCGCCGTACTGGGAGCGGGTGACGGCCTACCTGCGGCTGGCCGCCGAGCACGGCATCACGGTCGTGCTGCTGCCGATCGACGGCTGGACCATCGGGCGGTCCTTCGTCCCCAAGTCGATCCGGCAGTGCCAGCGGTACGGCGGCATGGTGGCGCAGCGCTTTCGCGACCTGCCGAACATCGTGTGGATGTCGGGAGGCGACTACTACGTCACCGCCAGGGACCCGGCGCGCGGGACCGACGTCGACCACTGCATCGACGCGATGATGCGCGGGATCCGCGAGGCGGGGGACGGCCGGCCGTTCTCCCTGGAGCTGAAGGCCCGCAAGTCGATCTCCACCGACAACCCCTACTGGGCGCGGCGGGTCGAGTGGAACTTCGTCTACACCTACTACCCGACCTACAAGGCCGTGCTCGACGCCCGCCGACGCCGGCCGGCGATCCCGGCGGTGCTCGGCGAGGCCAACTACGAGGGCGAGAACAACCAGCACGAGACGCCACCGACCACCGACGAGACCCTGCGCCGGCAGGTGCTCTGGTCGCTGACCTCCGGCGCGGCCGGCGAGTTCTTCGGCAGCCGCGACTGGGCATTCCAGCCGGGCTGGGAGCAGCGGCTGTCGACCCGCGCGCTCACCCAGGTCACCCGGTTGCGCAGCCTGTTCTCGAGGCTCCGGTGGTGGCAGCTGGCGCCGGACACCGCCGGCGAGCTGGTCACCGGGGGACGCGGCACGGAGCTGACCACCGACCAGCCGATGGACGTGCTGGAGAACGACTACGTGACGGCCGCACGGACCGCCGACGGCCGCCTGGCCGTCATCTACCTGCCGGCGCGGCACACCATCTCGGTGAACCGCTCGGCGATGGCCGCCGGGGCCCGAGCCGCCTGGATCGACCCGACGTCCGGCAGGCGCCGCCCCGTCGCCATGTCGGGGACCTTCACCACGCCGGGCGCGAACGCCGCCGGCGGCAACGACTGGCTGCTGGTGCTGAGCTCGTGAGCTATGCGCGTCCGCCCCCGGCGGCCCCGGTCCCGTGGGCGCCGAGCCAGCGGCCGACGGTCGCCACCGTCCGCGCCGGCGCGTCCACCAGCAGGTAATGGCTGGAGGAGAGCACCTCCACGTCGGCGCCCGGCAGCTGCCGGCGGAAACGGTCGAACGCCTCGCGTCCGTAGCGGGTCGCCAGGGTGGCGTCGGAGGCGAGCAGCAGCAGCGGCACGCCGGCGCGTCCCACCTCCGGCAGCCGGCGGCTCGGCGGCTGCCGCATCACGCCGAGCGCGCCGGCCGCCACCACCTCGGCGGGGACCCTCGGCACCACCCAGCCGCCCTCCTCGCGCATGCCGGCGCGGACCGCCGCGGCCACCGCCGGCCGCCAGCTGCGGAAGCGCGGGCGCATGTGCGCCTCGTACTCCTGGAAGCCGCGGAAGCGGAGGTCCTGGGCGCGGTAGCTTGCCACCAGCTCCGCCAGGGTCGGCTCGGGCTGCCCCGCCGGCGGCAGCACGTCGGTGTAGCCGGCATCCAGCAGCACCAGCGACTCCAGGCGCGCGGGGAAGTCGGCCGCCAGGTGCGAGCCGATGCTCGCCCCCCAGGAGAAGCCGACGAAGGCGGCGCGTTCCAGCCCGAGCGCGTCCAGGACGGCCACCAGCAGGCGGGCGAGCGCCGTCATCGAGTAGTCGGCCAGCGGCGGCGTCTCCCAGCCCGGCGCCGACACCGCCAGCAGGCGCACGCCGGCCCCGCGCGACCAGCCCGGCCCGCTCTCCAGCAGCTCCCACGGGCCCCAGACGCTGAGGCCGTGCCAGTAGAGGACGGCCGGGGCGTCCGGCTCGCCCCACTCGCGCAGCAGCACCTCGGCGCCCGCGACCCGCAGCCGCAGCGGCCGCCCGCCGGCCAGGTCGCTCACGCCCCGCCCTCCGGCCAGGGCTCCAGCCGCACCGGCCCGGCGGCCGCGGCCGCCCCCTGCACCCGCACGCCGGCGGCAGCGTGCGACCAGTCCAGCAGGTGCAGGCCGCGCCAGCGGTGGCTGGCCGTGCGCGCCGGCACCATCGGCAGCCCGGAAAGGTCGGCGGCCGCCAGCGCGTCCAGCGACAGCTCGCCGAGCTTGACCAGCGCCTCCTTGCGCACCCACAGGCGCAGGAAGGCACCGTCGCGGTCGGCGGCGCCGTCCAGCAGCGCCCGCTCGGCGCGGCTGAGCGCCAGCGCCGCCAGCCCGTCGTCCGGGAGGGCGCGGCCGGACCGCTCGGCGTCCACGCCGACCGGCCCCCAGCCGGCCATGGCCGCCACGTAGCCGCTGGTGTGCGACAGGCTCAGGCGCAACCCGGGCAGCTCGCGCAGGCTGGGCCGGCCGTGGTCGCCGCCGCCGCAGCGCGGGCAGCGCTGCAGCAGCGTCAGCGGGCCGGCGGCCGCGCCGGCGAACCGCGCCGCGCAGGCGCGGGCGAGCGCGTGCGCCGCCAGGTAGTCCGCGCGGTCGCCGGCGCGGCGCAGCCCGGCCATGCGCCGCCGCTCGGCGGCGGTCAGCCGCTCGGCCGCGCCGGGCAGCGCCTCCAGCACGGCCGCGGTCGGTGCGGCCAGCACCAGCGAGGCGGCGGTCGCGGGCGGGCCGCTCAGCCCTGCCGCTCCATCCGCTCCCGGAGGCTGCGCGGCCGCATGTCGGTCCACACCCGGTCGATGTGGCGCAGGCACTCCTCCCTGGTCCCGGTGGTGCCCTCCCTGGCCCAGCCGGCGGGCGGCTCGGCGTCGGCGGGCCAGATCGAGTACTGGTCCTCGTGGTTCCTGACGACCGCGTAGCGCTGCTGGTCGCTGCTGTCGGGCACGCGAGCCTCCTCCCCTTGGACGTGGACGTGGGCCCGCCAGACGGCATGCCCAGCCCGGGGAGCGCTCAACCCGCCGGACGGCTCAGGGGACCAGCCCGTAGATGGTGGCGGGCGAGCCGGAGCCGTGGCGGTTGCGCGGCCCGCCGATGACCACCCACGCCCCCCGGGGTGGCAGTTGGCCGACGCCGGTGAGGTTCTCCAGGTCGATCCGGTGGCGGTGGAAGTCCAGCGAGCTCTCCCGGAAGTCCTCGTCGGTGCCCGGGTCGGGGCCGAAGGTGTCGGTGCCCAGGCCGCCCTGGCGGCCCAGGATCCCCCGGGCGATCAGCCAGCGCACCGCCCGGAGGGAGAAGCCCGGCTGGTGCAGCCCGGCGCGGCCGCTGCCGCAGTTGTAGTAGTTGCGGCCGGTTTGCCTGGCGCTCCAGAAGCGGTCGCAGCCGGTCCAGGCGATCACCGCCGCGCCCTTGGGCATGGGGCCGTAGCGCGCCTCCCAGGCCTTCAGATCGGCGATGGTGACCTGGTAGTCGACGTTGGCGCGGGCCTGGGCGCGGACGTCGACGACCACCGCCGGGCGGACCATGTCGGCGGGGTCGAGCCGGTCGGCGCAGATCTCGTTGGTGTGGAAGTGGCAGGGGGCGCCCCAGTGGCTGCCGGTGTGCTCCCCCTCCTTGACGTACTGCAGGTAGTAGCCGTCCTGCGGGACGGTGAAGGCGGTGGTGAGGGTGAAGGCGGGGTCGCCCGGGAACCCGGGGGTGGTGGCCGGGTCGTTGACGTGGCTCAGGAACACCACCTTGCGGAAGCCGGGCGGGGCGGCGGCCGGCGCGGCGGCCGGCCGCGGCGCCGCGCCGGTCGAGGCGTCCGACACCGAGAGCGTGGCCAGCACGGCGATCGCGGCCAGGACCGCGGCGAGGGGGAGCAGCTGGCGACTGGGTCGCATGGGCATCCTCCAGTGACGTGAGCAGGGGACCGGCCTGCGGAGCATAGTCCCGGGCTGCGCCGGCGGTCCTGGCGCGGTGCAGTAGAGTCGGCTGGCGACCATGCCCTCTCGGGGCCAGGAGGGGTGAATTGCGCAGCACCGGACCTTCGCGGCGGCCGGGCGTGCTGCTCGTCGACGACGAGCCGACCTTTCGCGCGCAGCTGCGCCAGATCCTCGGCGACTACGGGGTCGCGGTGGTCGGCGAGGCCGGCTCGGGCGCCGAGGGGATGGAGCTGGCCGCCAGGCTGCGCCCGGACGTGGTGCTGATGGACCTGCGCATGCGGGAGCTGGACGGCATCACCGCCACGCGCCTGCTGCTGCAGCGGCTGCCGGGCACCGCGGTGGTGATCCTGTCCGCCTACGACGACCAGGCGCTGCGGACCGAGGCGGAGCGGGCGGGCGCCTCGGCCTACCTGGTCAAGGGCTGCCCGGCGAGCCAGGTCGTGGAGGTGATCGAGGCCGTCGCCGGCGTCGCCGGCGTGCGCGCGGAGCCGCTCCCCGATGGGTAGGGCGGCGGGCCGGCCGGGCGGCTCGCGGGCGTGGCTGGCGTACCTGGCCGCCGGCGCCGCGGTGGCGCTCGCCTACTACCTGGTGCCGGCGCTGGGGCTGGTGCCCCGCTGGGCCGCCAAGATCGGCCTGTACAACGTGTTCGGGCTGTCGGCGGTGGTGGCGATCGTGGCCGGGGTGCGCCGCTACCGGCCGGAGCGGCCGCTGCCGTGGGCGCTGTTCGCGGTCGGCCTGCTGTCGTACGCCACCGCCGACGTCATCTTCTACACCTACCAGGACCTGCTGCACCGCGACGTGTTCCCGTCGGTCGCCGACGTGTTCTACCTGGCCGCCTACCCGTTCCTGATGGCCGGGGTGCTGCTGCTGATCCGCGGCCGCCGCCCCGGCGCCGACCGGGCCAGCCTGCTGGACGCCCTCACCGTCACCGTCGGCGTCGCCGTGGTCGCGTGGGTGTTCCTGATCGTCCCGTTCGCCCGCGCGCCGGGCCTGACCCTGCCCGAGCGGCTGGTCTCCATGGCCTACCCGGTGATGGACGTGCTGCTGGCGGCGACCGTGATCCGGCTGCTGGTCGACCGCGGCCCCCGCCCGCCGGCCTACCGGGTGCTGCTCGCCGGCGTCGGCGCCCTGCTGGTCACCGACACCCTCTACACCGTCATCCAGCTCGGCGGCGGCTACCACACCGGCAGCCCCATCGACGTCGGCTGGATGACCTGGTACGCGTGCTGGGGCGCCGCCGCGCTGCACCCGACGATGCGCTCCCTGGCCGACCCGGCGCCGCCGGTCCGGGAGGTGCGGCTCACCCGCGGCCGGCTCGGCCTGCTGGCCGGGGCCTCCCTGCTGGCGCCGGCGATGGAGGCGGTGCAGCTGGCCCGCGGCGAGCACGGGCAGGACCTGGTGATCGTGCTCGCCTCGATGGTGCTGTTCGCGCTGGTGCTGGCCCGGCTGCACGGCATGGCCGGGCAGGTCGCCTCGCTGGCCGGCGCCCGCAAGCGGCTGCTGGACCGGACCGTGCAGGCCCGCGAGGAGGAGCGCGTCCGCCTGGCCGCCGAGCTGCACGACGGGCCGATCCAGCGGCTGGCGGGCATCGCCTACGCGGCCGACCTGAGCCGCCGCCGGATCGCCAGGGGCGAGCTGGCCGGCGGGCGGGAGCTGCTGGCCACCCTGGAGGACGACATCCGCGGGGAGGTGGCGGCGCTGCGGCGGGTGATGACCGAGCTGCGCCCGCCCGCGCTGGACGAGTGGGGCCTGCCCGCGGCGCTGTCCGACTACGCCGCCGAGCTCCAGCGGCGCACCGGGATCGCCTGCTCGGTGCAGGCCCGCCTGCCGGTGCGGCTGGCCAGGGCGCAGGAGACGGTGCTGTACCGGGTCGCGCAGGAGGCGCTCACCAACGTCGCCAAGCACGCCCGCGCCGGCCACGCCCGGGTGACGCTCCGGGCCGAGCAGGGCCAGGTGGTCCTGGAGGTCGCCGACGACGGGGTCGGGTTCGCCAGCGGCCGCGCCGCCGGCGCGGGCGGCGAGCAGCCCGCCGGCGACCACTACGGCCTGGCGAGCATGCGCCAGCAGGTCGAGATGGCCGGCGGCAGCTGGCGGCTTCGCTCCCGGCCGGGCCACGGCACCACCGTCACGGCGACCCTGCCGATGGCGGCCTCCTGAGCGCCCGCCGCCGCGACCCGGCGGCGCCGGCGCGGACCCGGCAGCGCACGCCCGGCCGCCGCGGGCCGCGGAACCGGCCGTCGGGCCGTTCACGGCGTGGCCGGCCCGCCCTGGCACCGCCGCCGGCCCCGCCGCCCGGCGCGGCCGCCACCCGCGGCTCGCCGGCCCGCAGCAGCCTGCTCCACACCAGCAGGTCGAGCGGGTAGATCAGGTAGCCGGGCCGCCCGGCGGTGGCGAACAGCACCGCCAGGGTGAGCACCAGGCTGGCCTGCTCGGCGGCGGCCTGCACGCTGGCCGGCGGGTGGCGCAGCAGCAGCCACGCGGCGACGCCGGCGAGCGCGACGGCGAGCGCGGCGGCGATCAGGCCCCTGGCGGGCGGGAACGCGGCCGCCAGCCCGCGGCCGAGGGTCGGCCCCCTGGCGATGGTGGGCTCGCCGGCCAGGGCGAGCGGGTACAGCACCACGCTCTCCACCAGCCGGTGGGCGTTCCAGGCGGCGAACGGGGCCACCAGCGAGCCCACCACCGCCGCCGCGGCCGCCAGGAACCGCCCGCCGGCGCGCCGGCCGTGCCGGTCGCGGGCGGCCAGCGCCAGGAACGGCAGCGGCAGCCAGGCGGTCTGCTTGACGGCGGCGGCCAGCCCGACGACCACGCCGGCGGCCACCGGCCGGCGGCGGTGCTCCAGCACCATGCCGAGCAGCAGCAGCGCGGCCACCGCCACGTCGTCGCCGCCGCCGGCCAGGTAGCGCGCGCCGCTGGGCAGCACCAGCAGCACGGTCACGGCCCGCAGCCGCTGCGAGCCGCTGCGAGCCGCTGCCGCCGGCGAGCAGCAGCGCGAGCAGCGCCGCGCCGGCCGCCACCGCGGTGACGGCCACGCGCGCGTCGGTCAGCGGCCCGGGCCCCAGCAGCGCGCGCGGCAGGCCGAAGGCGAACACCCCCGGCAGGTAGGGGATGTGCCGCCTGACCCCCGGCGGGTAGCCGGCCAGCGGCCCCTGGTCGTAGGAGACGGTGTAGGGTCGGTGCCGTGCAGCAGCGTCCGCGCCCCCTGCTCGATCAGGAACACCTCGGACTGGGCGTGGGAGCCGTCGCCGGCGTGCGCGCGCCAGCCGAGCTCCAGGGTCAGCGGGACCAGGGTGGCGCCGACCAGCACCGCCAGCGCCACCACCGTCCGCGCCAGCAGCGGCCGCCTGGCCGGCCGGCGGCGCCAGGCGAGCGCCAGCAGCGCCGCCGCCACCGCCCCGGCCGCGTACGGCCCGACCGCCAGCCGGGCCCACTGCCGCTGCAAGGGGATGTAGTCGGCCACCGCCGCCACCACGGCGAGCAGCGCGGAGGCGCCGTAAAGCGCCGCGTCCCACCAGACCGCCCGCGGCGGCGGCGGCGATGGCGGGCGCTGGCGGGGCTGGCTGGCGCGGCGCTGCCCCACACGGTCCATGAGCACTCCGTACGGGAACGCGAGCACCAGCAGCTGGACGTGGGCCTGCGGCGGGCCGTGGCGGGGGTGCCCACGGTGGAGGCCGTGAACCCATCCTGCCAGAGCAGGCAACTTCTCGCCGGGGGGGCGCGCCGGGCGGCGCCTGCGCTCAGACGTCCCAGAAGGCGAGCTCGTGCCGCAGGCTGGTGTGGAAGGCGCGCTCGCAGGCGGCCTGCCGCGCCGGCGGCAGGCCCTCGGCCGCCCGGTCCAGCAGGCCGGCGCACCAGGCGGCCAGCTCGGCGAAGCCCGGGTCGGCGTAGGTCTCGACCCAGCGCCGATAGCGCGGCTCGGCCGGCGGCCCGGCCGCCGCGATCGCCCGGCCCAGCTCGGAGTAGCCCCACATGCACGGCAGCAGGGCGGCCACGGTCTCGGCGAAGTCGCCGACCGCGGCGGTGCGCAGCAGGAAGTCGGTGTAGGCGGCGCACACCGGGGTCTTCTCGGCACCGTCCAGGTCGGCGGCGTCCAGGCCGAACCCGGCCGCGTAGGAGCGGTGCAGCGACAGCTCCTCGTGGAAGGTCGAGTGGGCCAGGCCGACCAGGCGCCCCAGCGCGTCGGTGTCGGGCGCGCGCGCGGCGGCCAGCGCGAACAGCCGCACGTAGTCCAGCAGGAACAGGTAGTCCTGGACCAGCCAGGCGCGGAAGCGCGCCTCCTCCAGCGTGCCGGCGGCGATCCCGCGGACCGTCGGGTGGGCGAACTGGCGCTCCAGCGCCGGCCGGCCGGCGGCGAACAGCCGCTCGCTCAGCCCGGCCATGCCTGGCCGCTCCAGCACATCTCCCAGAACGCCAGCTCGAACAGGGCGGCCCGGCGGAACACCGCGCCCAGCCGCCCGGCCACCGCGGGGGAGGGGCTGCCGGCCAGCCCGTCCAGCTGCCCGCCGAGCTCGGCCACGAAGCCGCGGAAGCCCTCCCCGCTCCAGTTGTCGATCCAGCCGCGGTAGGGCGACCCGGCCGGGCTGCGCGCCGCCACCGCCGTCCAGGTGTCCAGGTAGGCGCGCTCGGCCGCGTACACGGCGGTGAGCCCTTCCAGCAGCCCGTCGCGCGCCGCGCACAGCAGGTAGGAGGTGTAGCCGAGGCACACCGGCCAGGGCTCGGCCTCGGCCGCGAAGCCGTGCCGCTCGGCCTCCTCCGCGAACGCCTCCGCCTCCGCGACCATGCTCCCCTCCAGGCCGGCGAGCAGCCGGTCCAGCTCGGCCGGCAGGCCGTGGGCGCGCAGCGCCGCCACCGCGCGCCGCTCCTCCAGCACGAACAGCCGGTCCTGCTGCAGCCAGGCGCGCAGCGGCGCCTCCGGCAGGGTGCCGCCGGCCAGCGCCAGCACGAACGGGTGGGCGGCCATCGCCGCCCACACGGGCTGGTTGGCCTCCACCAGCCGCTCGCCGAACGAGGTCATCGACGGATCCTATTCCGCCACGTGAGAAATCGGCGCTAGTGACTCGGCCAGGGCGCCAGCGTAGGCTGCTGCGCAGGTGCCGGGATTGCCCGTATACGGCATAGGAGGGACGCCATGGAGCTGGACCAGGACAAGGCCCTCTGGATCTACG
>DASQWY010000416.1:0-5124 GCA_035640005.1 Actinomycetes bacterium | reverse complement strand
TCCCCCCGCCGCTTCCTGGAGTTCGAGGACGCGGTGGAGGCGGACGGGCCGGCGGCGATGGCCCGGGCGGTCCGCTCCCAGGTGGAGCGGGGGGTCGACTGGATCAAGGTGCTGCTCACCGGCGGGCTCGCCAGCCCCCACGAGACCGTGGACGGGCCGCAGCTGAGCGACGAGGAGCTGGCCGCGCTGCTGGCGACCGCCGGCCAGCGCGGCGTGCCGGTGGCGGCGCACTGCGGCGGGGCGCGCCCGGCGGAGCGCTTCGCCGAGCTGGGCGGCCGCACCGTCGAGCACGGCTACGTCCTGGACGAGCGGGCGGCGGCGCGCATGGCCGCGGCCGGCACCTGGCTGGACCCCACCCTCGGCGTCTCCCACGACGAGGCGATGATGCGCGCCGAGGGCTGGCCCGGCTACGCCGTGGAGCGCGCCCTGGCGGTCGCGCCGCAGCACCGGGAGTCGCTGCGCGCCTGCCTTGCGGCTGGCGTGCGGGTGGTCACCGGCGCCGACCTCAACCCGATCGGGCCGCGGCTGCACGCCGAGCTCGGCTTCCTCGAGCAGGCGGGCATGAGCCGCCAGGAGGTGCTGCGCGCCGCCACCGTCGCCAGCCGCGCGCTGAACGGCCTCGGCGACCACCCCGCGCCCGCGCCGGGCGCCGCGGCCGACCTGCTGCTGCTGGACGGCGACCCGCTCCAGGACCTGGCGGTGCTGCGCGAGCCGGCCGGCGTGCTGGCCTTCGGCCGTTTCCTGGTGCGACCCTGAAGCCTCCGGGCCCGAGCATCCGACAGGGGGCGCCAGTGGCGAGGCAGGCCGTGCCGCCGGAGACCAGGTACGCGCGCGTGGGCGAGGACCGGGTCGCCTACCAGGTGCTCGGCGAGGGCCCGCCCGACCTGGTGTTCACCATGGGCGCGTTCAGCGACGTCGACGTCGTCTGGGAGGACCCGCAGATGGCGCTGTTCCTGCGCCGGCTGGGGTCGTTCACGCGGCTGCTGCGCTTCGACCGGCGCGGGACCGGCGCCTCCGACCCGCTGCCGCCCGACCCGCTGCCGCCGTGGGAGGCCTACGTCGAGGAGCTGGTCGCGGTCATGGACGCGGCCGGCTCGCGGCGGGCCGCGCTGCTGGCGACCGGCCCGCAGGCCGGCCCGATGGCGCTGTTCTTCGCCGGGACCAAGCCGGAACGCACCGAAGCGCTGATCCTGACCGACGCCACCGCCAGGTACCTGGTCGCCGACGACTACCCGATCGGCTTCCCGCCCGAGGCCACCGAGGCGATGATCGCCCGCGCCGAGCGGCTGTGGGGCACCGAGCAGTACGCCGGGACCTACGCGCCCGGCCGGGCCGGCGACGAGCGGTTCCTGCGCTGGTCGGCGAGGCTGGAGCGGGCCATCGCCAGCCCGCGGATGGTGCGGACCTACCTGCGGGCGCTGCTGGAGCTGGACGTCCGCGCCATCCTGCCGCTGATCCAGGCGCCGACCCTGCTGCTGGCCCACCGTGGCTTCGAGCAGGTCCCGGTCGAGCACGGCCGCTACCTGGCCGAGCACATCCCCGGGGCCAGGCTGGTGGAGCTGCCGGGCCAGCTGCCGCTGTTCTGGGCGCAGCCGGACGTGGCCCTGGAGCAGATCGAGCGGTTCCTGGGCGGGGACCGCCGCGGCGTCGAGCCGACCAGGGTGCTGGCCACGGTGCTGTTCACTGACATCGTCGGCTCCACCAGGCGGGCCGCCGAGCTGGGCGACCGCAGCTGGCGGCAGCTGCTGGAGGTGCACGACGAGCTGGCTGGCCGGCTGGTGGAGCAGTGGGGCGGGCGGCTGGTCAAGACCACCGGGGACGGGATCCTGGCGACCTTCGACGGCCCCGGGCGGGCGATCGGCTGCGCGGCCGCCCTGCGGGACCAGCTGCGCGACATCGGCACCGAGATCCGCGCCGGGGTGCACACCGGCGAGGTCGAGCTGCGCGGCGACGACGTCGGCGGCATCGCCGTGCACATCGCCGCCCGCATCATGGCCACCGCCGGCGCCGGCGAGATCGTCGTCTCCCGGACCGTCCGCGACCTGGTGGTCGGCTCCGAGGTCGTCCTGCGGGACCGGGGCAGCCGGCGGCTGGAGGGCGTGGAGGGCGACTGGCAGCTGTTCGTGGTGGCGGGCAGGTCGTGACGCCGCTCAGCCGTTCGCCTAGGCAGGCAGGGCGTCGGGGCCCAGCTCCGCCTTGATCTCGGCATAGAGACCGTTGCGCGGATCGACCCGGAACTCGTCGCCGAGGCGGACCAGGACGAACGACTGGGCCCCGCGGATTCGCAGGTGGACAGGCGCCCTTCCGCGGTGGGAGCTCAGGATGCGCTTGAGCCGATCCACCATGGTCTCGTCGCAGGAACGAGCGTCGACATGGACGACGATCACACGCTGGCCGGCCTCCTGCGTGTCGGCTGGCCGGACCTCGAGCGCCACGAGCTTCGGGGTGTCGTCGCGCGCGTCCACGCGCGCCTTCACCACCACGACGGCGTCCTGCACGAGCAGGGCCTGGTACTGCTGGTAGACCTGCGGGAAGAAGATGCATTCGGCGATGCCGTCGAGGTCCTCCAGCTCCGCGACGACGTACGCCTCGCCACGCCTGGTGAACTTCCTCGTCAGCTTGGTCAGGATGCCGGCAACCGTCACCGGGGCGCCGTCGGACCGTTCGGCAACCGCAGAGAGAGGGGTGTCGGTGGCGGCTTGCAGCATGTTCTCGAGCCCGAGGAGCGGATGGTCAGAGACGTACTGGCCGAGCATCTCCTTCTCGAAAGCCAGCCGTTGCGAACGATCCCACTCCTCCCGCCCGAGCGTGGGCAGCGGCTCGCTCACCGATTGGTCGGCGTCGTCGAGCCCGCCGAACAGCGAGAACTGCCCGGCGATCTCCGCGCGCTTGCGGACCAGCACGCTGTCGATGTGGCCTTCATGGATGTCGAGGAGGCCCTTGCGGGTGTGCCCAAGCGAGTCGAAGGCGCCTGCCTTGATGAGGGACTCCACGACCCGCTTGTTGAGCACGCCGATGTCGACCTTGTCGCAGAAATCGAAGAAGTCGGTAAAGTTCCCCTTCTCCCGCCGAGCGGCGATGATCATCGCGACGATCTGCTCGCCCACGTTCCGGACCGCGGAAAGCCCGTAGCGGATCGCCTTCTGCCCGGAGCCGTCCCCTGCGGGCGTGAAGTCCACGTCCGATTCGTTGACGTCCGGGGAGAGCACGGTGATGCCCATCCGGCGGCAGGAGCCGAGGTACTTGGGCCGGGCGTCCTTGTCATCCTTGACGCTGGTGAGCAGGGCCGCCATGTACTCGACCGGGTAATGGGTCTTGAGGTAGGCGGTATGCCACGCCACGATCGCGTAGCCAGCCGAGTGCGCGCGGTTGAACGAGTAGCCGGCGAAGGGCTGGATCAGGGCCCACAGCGTCTGGGCCTGCTGCGTGGTGAGGCCCCGCTCCAAGCAGCCCGCCATGAAGCGCGGCTCCTCCCGCTGCATCAGGGCCTGGATCTTCTTGCCGATCGCCTTGCGGACGACGTCCGCTTCGCCGAGCGTGTAGCCAGCCACCTTCTGCAGCAGGATGAGGATGTGCTCCTGGTACACCATCACGCCGTAGGTGTCCGCGGTGACCTCGGCGAGCAACGGGTGCAGGTAGCTGATCTTGCTGGGATCGTGCTTTCGCTCGATGTAGGTGGGGATCTGGTCCATCGGGCCAGGGCGGTACAGGGCGATCAGGGCGATCAGGTCCTCGAACCGGTCCGGGCGGAGCTGGCGGAGCAGCCGTCGCATGCCGTCCGACTCCATCTGGAACACGCCGTCGGTGTCCCGCTGGAGCATCGCGAACGTCGCCGCGTCCTCGGTGGGGATCTCGTCCAGGTCGAGTTGGATCCCGCGGGCCCTCAGGTGCCGTAGCGTGTCGTCGAGGACGGTCAGGTTGCGCAGCCCGAGGAAATCCATCTTCAGGAGTCCGAGCTTCGCCACCGCGTTCATCTCGAACTGCGTGATGATCGCTCCGTCGGCCTCTCGTTTCATGATCGGCAGGTGCTCGACCAGTGGGTCGCGGGAGATCACCACGCCCGCGGCGTGCACTCCCCACTGGCGACGCAGGCCCTCCAGGCCGGCGGCCGTGTCGAGCACACGGCGGGCGTCAGGGTCGTTTTCCCGGGCCGCTCGGAGGTCGGGCGACAGCTTGTAGGCCTCGGCGAGCGGGAACTCCTTGCCGAGCACCGGCGGAGGCATCGTCTTTGCGAGGTCGTCGCCGAGCTTGTACGGGAACCCGAGCACACGGGCAGAGTCGCGGATTGCCTGCTTTGCCTTTATGGTAGAGAAGGTAACGATCTGGGCCACGCGGTCACTGCCGTATCGCTCGGTCGCGTAGCGGATCATGTCGCCTCGTCGCCGCTCATCGAAGTCCATGTCGATGTCCGGCAGCTCACGCCGCTCGAGGTTGAGGAAACGCTCGAACATCAGGTCGTGGGCGATCGGGTCCAGGCCGGTGATGTACAGGCAGTAGGAGACGCACGAGCCGGCGGCGCTCCCCCTGCCGGGTCCCATCCGGATGCCGTTCTGCCTCGCGTAGCGGCAGAGGTCGGCCACGATCAGGAAGTACCCGGCGAACCCCAGCTGGGCGATGACGTCCAGCTCGGCATCCAGGCGTTCACGAACCCTGGACGGCACCGGTGTGCCGTAACGCTCGGCCGCCCCCCGCTCCGCCTCGGCCCGGAGCCAGCTGTCCAGGGTGTGGCCCGCGGGTACCTCGACACGTGGCAGCTGGTCGGCGCCGAACTCCAGCTCGACGTCGCAGCGGTCGGCCACCGCCAGGGTGTTGTCGCAGGCCTCCGGGTGCTCGGCGAACAGGGCGCGCATCTCGGCCGGGGACTTGAGGTAGTACTCCTCGCCGTCGAGCTTGAAGCGCTTGGGGTCGGCGAGGGTGGAGGCGGTCTGGATGCACAGCAGCACCTCGTGCGGGCCGGCGTCGGCCCGGCGGGTGTAGTGCAGGTCGTTGGTGGCCAGCAGGGTCATGTGGGTGTAGGGCTCGGCCGCGTCGCGCCGCTGCCGCTCGAAGCGGGACCCGGGCGCCAGGTAGCTCTCGATGCCGAGGATCGGCTTGACCCCGTGCCGCTTGCCCGCCAGGTAGAAG
>DASQWY010000415.1:0-2009 GCA_035640005.1 Actinomycetes bacterium | reverse complement strand
GGTGCTGGAGAACGACGTCATCTTCGGCAGCGTCAACGCCAACCGCGGCCACTACGAGGCGGCCGCCGCCGCGCTCGCCAGGGCCGAGCGGGGCTGGCTGGAGCGCCTGATCAGCCGGCGGGTCCCCCTGGAGCGCTGGGCCGAGGCGCTGGAGCACCAACCCGACGACATCAAGGTGACGATCGACTTCGCCGGCTCCTAGCCGGCCGCAGCGCCCGGGATTCGGTAAATGTTCACCTCGGACTATCTCCTCGATCGTCTAGAATGCCGTTCCGGCCTGGCGGCGCGGACCGCCCGCAGGCCGGCGAGTCCGGGGCGCACGAGGGGGCGCCCCGGGCTCGCCCTGTACCGGCTGTACCGGCGGCTCAGCGTCCCGGCTCGACCTGGGCGGCCGGCTCGGTGGCCGGGATGCCCTCCAGGTTGGAGGTGCAGTAGGCGCAGCGCCGCGCCTTCAGGGGGATCTCGCTCAGGCACGCCGGGCACTTGCGGGTGTTGGGGTCGGCCGGCTGGTCGTGGTGGGCCAGCGAGGTGAGCAGGTTCACCGGCTTGACCACGAAGAAGAACAGCGCGATCGCGACCGTGATGAAGGCGATCAGGAAGTTGAGGAAGTCGCCGTAGTGGAAGACGCTGCGGTGCAGGGTGAACGACAGCTTGCTGAAGTCCGGCTCGCCGAAGATGGCGGCGATCAGCGGGGTCAGCAGGTCGCGCACGAACGCCTGCACCACCCCGGCGAAGGCGGCGCCGATGACGATGCCGACCGCCAGGTCGACGACGTTGCCGCGGAGCAGGAACTGTTTGAACTCTCCGCCCCACCTGCGCATGGTTGACCTCCTGGGACCGTTGTCGTCACCTCTGTCCCGTCGTCTTGCCACCAGGCCGGCCGGCCTAACCTCGCGAGCCGGGGCGCGGGTCAGGGCGCCGCGGCGACGTGGTCGGCGGCGTGGGCGTCGCGCTCGCCCATCGGCCGGTCGGGGCCGGTGGTGGTGTCCCTGGCGGTCTGCAGCTCCATCTCGGTGTTCAGCTCCGCGCCGACCAGCACCACCAGCGCGGTCAGCCACAGCCACAGCAGCAGGATCACCAGGCCGGCCAGCGCCCCGTAGGTCTTGTTGTAGTTGCCGAAGTGGCTGACGTAGACGGAGAACCCGGCCGAGGCCAGCACCCACAGCAGCGTCGCCACCACCGACCCCCAGCTGACCCAGGTCCACCGCGGGTTGTCGCGGTCGGGCGCGTACCGGTACAGCACCGCCAGGGAGACCACCAGCAGGGCGGCCAGCAGCAGGTAGCGCAGCACCGAGGCGCCCCACCGCAAGGCGGTGGCCAAGTCGCCGGTCACCGCCGGGAAGGCCACGATCAGCGCCAGCGCGATACCCATGAGCACCATCGCGCCGATGGTCAGCAGCAGCGCCAGGCCCCGCAGCTTGAGGAACTTGCGGGTCTCGGTCTCGTCGTAGGCCAGGTTGACCCCGGCGACGAGCGCCTTCATGCCGCTGGAGGCGCTCCACAGGGCGGTCAGGATGCCGAGCACGGTGGCCAGGCCGAGCGCCCCGCCGGCCCCGGAGGTGATCTGCTGGATCTGCTTGCCGAGGATGTCGGCGGTCTGCGGCGACAGCAGCTGCGCCAGGCGGTCCAGCTGCCGCCGGACGCTGTCGGGGTTGGCGACCAGCCCGTAGATCGACACGGCGGCGATGATCGCCGGGAACAGCGACAGCAGCGTGTAGAAGGCGACCCCCGCCGCCAGCAGCGGCACCTGGTCCCGCTTGACCTCGGTCTTGACCCGCAGCGCGATGTCCTTCCAGCCCCTGGGAGGGATCTGCTGGGGCTGCTCGGCCTGCCGGCCGCGGCCGGCGTCCCGGGCGGCGGCCGGGCTGGTGGTGTGCTCGGGGGGCGGCTGGCTGCCCGCCGCCGCTCCCGCGCCCTGCGGGCGGGCGGTCCCGCCCTGGCCGCCGTCCTGGCCGCGGCCGCCGGGGCGGGATCGCGGCCTGCTGGCGGTCCTGCGGCCGACCATGACC
>DASQWY010000414.1:0-3716 GCA_035640005.1 Actinomycetes bacterium | reverse complement strand
GAGGGAGGAACTCAACCATGCGGCATGAACTCCCGGGAAGCATTTAGCGTCGACGCTTGCGGCCAGGTGCTGGCGGCAGAAGCGGGCCAGGGCGCCTTCCGTCTTCCACGCCGCGCCGCCCACCACCGCCAGCGACCACAGCTGCTCGCCGGCGGCGGCGCCGACCCGGTCGACGATGTCGGCCAGCTGCTCGGGGGAGGCGGTCCGCAGCTGCCGCTCGCCTGCCTGGACCAGCTGCTGGTAGCGGGGCAGCAGCTGCGTGCGCCAGGCCTCGGCCAGGCCCGCCAGCAGGCGCCGGTCGGCGGTGACCGGGTCGCGGGCGGGGCCGAGCACCGCGTGGCGCATGAACCGCAGCAGCCGGCTGCGGCCCCGCAGCAGGGTGGCAAGGATGCTGCCGGGCGACAGCGCTGGGGTGGCCAGGTAGTACCAGCCGTTGATGGCGGCGTGCGGGAACGCCAGTGCCGCCCCGACGTGGTCGCGGGTGGCCTGCAGCTCGCCGCGGTCGAGCCGTTCCAGCAGCCAGGCAGCGAACAGCGGAGTCATCGGCTCGGGCAGCCACTCGCCCAGGCGCAGGTTGCGCATCCAGTAGCCGGGGGTGGGCGGCGTCCAGGTGACCGGGTCGGGCAGCGCCGTCATCGGCCGGGCCTGCAGCAGCCACAGCTGGCCGTCGGTGGCGATCGCCCATTCCAGGTCCTGCGGGCTGGCGAGGTGGGCGTGGACGCGGCGGACGAGCGCGGCGATCCGGCGGGCCTGGTCGGTGTCGATCGCCTGCTCGCTCGCCCGCGTGCGCCTGGCCTGGTCGTCGCGGACGACCCACTGGTCGCCGGTGGCCTGGCCGGCCACCAGCCGCTCGCCCAGCCCGCGCACCGCGCTGATGACGACCTCGTCGCGGTCGCCGGTCAGCGGGTTGGCGGTGAAGGCGACCCCGGCGGCGTCGGCCGCCACCATCACCTGGACCAGCACCGCCATCCCGGCACCGGACCCGGAAGGGCCGCCAGCCCCGGGATGGGCCTGGCGGTAGGCCGCCACGCGCGCGGATTCGGCCGAGCCGAACACGCGCCGCACGGCGTCGGGCAGCTCGTCCAGACCGGCGTCCAGGACGGTCTCGTACTGGCCGGCGAACGACGCGCCCGCCAGGTCCTCGGCGCCGGCCGAAGAGCGGACCGCGAACCGCCGACCCTGCCCGCCGCCGAGCTCGGCGGCGTGGGCGCGCAGCCGCTCGCGCGCCTGGTCCCAGTCGGTCGCCGCGGCCGCGGTGACCACCACCCCTGGGGGCACCGGGAAGCCGGCCCCGAGCAGGCGGGCGAGGCTGGCCGCCTTGGTCCCCATCACCTCCCGAGCCAGCCGAGGGTCGAGGCGGGCGGCCTCGCCGAGCGTGATCACCGGTGGGAGCACTTCAGGTCGACCCCTCGGGGGTCATGGCCCGCAGCCACACCAGGGCGAGCTGGTCGACGACCTCCGCCAACGTCGCCTCGCCCGCGGGCGGCCCGTTCACCCGGGACGCGGCCTGCGCCCTCCACAGCAGGTGCAGCACGATCGGACCGGCCAGCGCCTGGAATGCCAGAGCCGGGTCCATCCGGCGCAGGTGGCCGGCGGCCATCTGGTCGGCCAGGTAGCGGGTCACCAGCGGCAGGGTCCGCATCCCCTGGATCGCGCCCTCGCCAGTGCCGTGGCCGCCGTCGGGGTCGGCGCGGCGGTCGCGGGAGAGCTCGAACAGCAACTGCAGCAGCAGGCCGACGTGGCCGTCCATGGCGGCGGCCATGGCGTGCGCGACCGCGGGGACAACCTCCACCGGGGGCTGGTCCCCGGTGGCCTGCAGCACGGCCGCGATCGGCTCGAAGGGGGAGAAGTTTCGGACCAGGGCGGCGAACAGCGCCTCCTTGCCGGCGAACAGCCGGTACAGGGTGGCCCGGGAGACGCCGGCGGCGGCGGCCAGCTCGTCCATGGACAGCCCGGCCAGGCCGTCCCGGCCGACCAGGTCCAGGGCGGTGTCGAGGATGCGGCTGTGCACGGTCGGTGGCGGCTGGAGGCCGAGCGCCTGGAGCAGGTTCCGTTGGCTGCCGAACAGCCGGTACAGGGTGGCGCGGGAGACGCCGGCGGCGGCGGCCAGCTCGTCCATGGACAGCCCGGCCAGGCCGTCCCGGCTGCCTCGCCCCCGCCTGTGCGCAAGGATCGCCAGGACCTGCTGCTTGGAGATCGTCGGCGTCGGCATGAGACCATACTAGACGAGACGTACCGCCTCGTCTAGTATCAGATTCGGCCCGGCCGGACCCGCTCAGCGCTCCAGGTTGGCCATGCCGTGGGGGTCGTAGCGGTCCCCGGCGACCGCCCGCGGCGGCACCGCCTCGTCGAGGCGGCGCAGCTGCTCGGCGGTGAGGGTGAGGTCGGCGGCGGCCAGGTTCTCCTCCAGGTGGCGGACGCGGCTGGTGCCGGGGATCGGCACGACGTCATCGCCCCGCGCCAGCACCCAGGCGAGCGCGACCTGGCCGGGGTGGCGCCGGCCTGCGCGGCGACGGCGCGCACGCCCTCGACCAGGGCGAGGTTGCGGCGCAGGTTCTCGCCCTGGAAGCGGGGCAGCAGCAGGCGGCGGAGGTCGTCGGCGGCCAGGTCGGCCTCTGAGCGGATCGCGCCGGTGAACAGGCCGCGGCCGAGCGGCGAGTAGGCCATCAGGCCGACGCCCAGCTCGCGGGCGGCCGGCAGGATGGCCTGCTCAATGCCGCGCGTCCACAGCGCGTACTCGCTCTGCAGCGCGGCGATCGGGTGCACCGCGCGGGCGCGCCGCAGGGTCTCCACGCCGACCTCGGAGAGGCCCAGGTGGCAGGCCTTGCCGGCGGCGACCAGCTCGGCCATGGCGCCGACGGTATCCTCCACCGGGACTGCCGGGTCGCGCCTGGCCATCACGTACAGGTCGACGTGGTCGGTGCCGAGCCGCCGCAGGGACTCCTCCAGCGAGCGCCTGGCGCGCTCGGGGCTCAGGTCCAGGCTCCAGCGGCCGCCGTCGCGGACGGCACCGAACTTGGTCGCCAGGAGCACCTGGTCGCGCCGGCCGGCGACGGCGCGGCCGACCAGCCGCTCGTTGGCGCCGAGCCCGTAGGAGGGGGCGGTGTCCAGCAGGGTGACGCCCAGGTCGAGGGCGCGGTGGATGGTGCGGACCGCCTCGGTCTGGTCGCTGGGCCCGTAGAACTCGCTCATGCCCATGCAGCCGAGGCCGAGCGCCGAGACGGCCGGACCGTCCCGGCCGAGGGTGCGCTGTCGCATTGGTGGCTCCCGGTTGGGTCGGGGTTGCTCGCGGCCCAGTGCAGCAGTGGCGGGGCGGGGGCGGAAGGACCCGTTGGCTCCTGCCCTCTACTCCACGGATATGAATGACGGGGTGGAAGTGCGGGAGCTGCGCTACTTCGTGGCCGTGGCCGAGGAGCTGAACTTCAGCCGCGCGGCCCAGCGGCTGGAGATGGCGCAGCCGCCGCTCTCCAAGGCCATCCGCCAGCTGGAGCGCAAGCTCGGGGTGCGGCTGCTGGAGCGCACCACCCGCCGGGTCGCCCTGACCGCCGCCGGCGGGGTGCTGCTGGAGCAGGCGCGGGTCGCGCTGGACGCGGTGGAGGCCGCCGGCCGCCGCGCGCGGCGGGCGGGTCAGCCGGCGCCGCGGCTGGTCGGCCGCGCCGTCGCCGGCCGGCGCGACCAGGTGCTCCTGGCGACCAAGTTCGGTGCCGTCCGCGACG